>CALBKL010000057.1 GCA_937895985.1 uncultured Solobacterium sp. | reverse complement strand
CTTGGTAGTAGAATCATCGGTAACATATCTAATATATCTCTACCATTCATATATCCACGATACATGGAAATAGATGCCCCACTCATGGATGCTAAACTCATTGTAATTGCTGGTCCTATAGAGAAGATAACAGACCTTTTTTCATATTGACTGATATGTTCAGGTTCATCTACTGTTAGTGTATATTCATTTATTATTTCTGGTTGATAGATTGTTGTTCTATCTACGTATTGAATTGGAGATAACATAGTTGTCTTAGGAGTAAACTTACTTAAATGGCAACTCGTATTCGATGGATGGTTTACGATGATAAAATCTTCCTCAAATAGAATTCGTAGATAATATGTTTCTAGCAAATCTCCTATTTTATATATCGCATTATGGATACGCTTATGATTCATATATGCATGAATGGAAGAATTTACTTCAATTTGTTTTGTATCAAAATGTATCGTAATAGCGTTTCGATTTAATAACTCTGTAGAAACAGTTATATCATTCATGACTGTACCAATCACTATTGTATCTTGATAAAAATATGACTTAAATTGGCTCCATCCTTGTAGTAAGGGTATGGCTGTAAACCGTATATCATGAATCATACACGATTGTTCATGTTGCAGCAGATAAGAAACACCATCTTCAACAACCTGTATTACAACGCTGTTTTCTTTTTGATATAACGTAAAATGAGAACCGAATACTGTATGTTCTACTCGATTCTCATCAACCAATATCAAGCATAGTTCATCTTTATATTCAGTATATAAAATCATTTCCGATTTATCTCAACGACCAATATATGACAATGCACGAGATGCTTTTTGTCTTTTGTTTGTATCACAATATCTGTACCACCTGATTTTTTTCCAATTACTTCACCCGCTGAACTAACTTCAGCGATATCTGTATTCTTACTTATATAAATTAAGTCTTCAACAGTATATCCTTCTGGTAGACCTGTCACTTGTATACGTGTGCTGACCCCAACACCAGAAATTAATGAATAATCTTTTAATGTAATTCTCTTTTTCACCTGTATTGCTTCTACATTTGGTACTTTTTCTCTATCTTCGCAACTGCAATGATCAACACTCATCCAGTTTTCATAGGTAACTTTCCCCTTTGGAAACAAGGGTGCATTCGATTCACTAAGAATAGGAATATTTCTGCTAAAACCAAATCTTCCTGCTAAGCTATTACTACTATTCAGTTTTAAATTACACAGCCAATATGCATTTAGTTCTGTACATACTTTGATATCAGGATTTCCTTCAGATAACTCTTCCATAAGGTCTGGTTGCACATCAATATCAAATGGTTCTGCTTTCCCTTCTTCGTTATAGAGATATGTTTTAGTATGGAAATACCCTTTCGCACCTGCATCAATCTCTGCATCCATTATATTTTGATTGAATGCATGTAATGCTAGGTTCGTACCAAGTGTAATACCTGTTTCAGCACGAATTGATGCGGTAGCTTTCTTACTATGGTCAGAAATAATACGCATATTACCATTGCGAATTTCGCATCCAACGACATGATTCTGCACAAATGCTAATTCTGCTTTACCAGTTGCGTATATATTTAAGTTCAACTTCATCACGACAGATACCATAGGCGCATTTGGCAAAGGAATTTTAACTGTGCAAAGCGTAAGTGTATCAGTCAAAACTTCCTGCTTTGTTTGAAAGATATTTTGTACTGTACTAATGAAATCCTTCGGATTTAGTTTTGAAAAATCACCGTATAACTCCTTATACATACCATTTCGCAAGCCAATATTCTCTGAAGTTGTAAATTCTGCTTTTAAGTAGCCATATTGAATTTCATCTTCATCCTTATCCCACTTGTATTGAATATGCAAATTATCTAATGCGGCATTTGCATATAACATTCCACCAATTTGTAATTGTTTAGATACCTCCGCATGCAGCGAACTAGTCGTACCCTTTAGTGATACACGAAATCCTTTTATATCAAAGGTATGATTGATTAAACTCGTGGACATTAGGGACAGAGAATGATTCTGCTCTGTCCCTTCCTGTATGACATTTCCATTACCATCAAAGATTCTTGCATGATTAAACTCTAAATCCGTACCGCCCTGTATCTCAAACTGATCAATCACATCTTCCATTTTTACTAGTTCTAAGTTTGTTTTAATCCCTTGATTTGTATATTCACAATTTAATACACGATAATATGCATCATCATATGTAATATACATTCCACTTTGTATAGAAGAGTCTGATTGAAAGTATGCAGTTAATGTTTCCTCATCAAACTGTTTAGGTTCTTCATCTGAAAATTGAACATCATCTTTTAATTGTACTGTTGTTTTTGTATCAGTAAATTTACGCTTATTAACAATATCGATAACCTGTGCTAAATATCCAAAAGCTTCCTCTTTTGAAATGACTTCTTTTGGACGAAAACGTTGGCGCTCATCAAGGCTCATTAAGCCACTTGCTACAGCAGCCTTGACCTGGTCTGGATAACTACAATCTTGTAAGTCTTTAATCACATCTGATGAACCTTCATGTGTTCTAGAGATAAGATTCATCAATGTATACGCAACCATTTCTCTTGTTAATGTTGCGGATGGATCAAAAGCTTTTGATGGTGATAGTAGTTCCCACTCAACAGATGACTGTACAACACTGAAATAAGGAGAATTTGAACTAATATTTAAGTAATATGGTTCATCTTGTTGGTAGTTAGTAATACCAGCTTGTCTGGTAACTTCAGTTAACCACTCACCATTTTTTAATGTATCTGTTACTTTCTTTTTACATCCAACAAATGGAACTAACATACATAACACAAGCAGTACGGCAAACTTCCTAATACTGAATACCGGATGCATTTCCTGTAATTGTTGTTTCTAATGAATCATAACTAGAAACTGTAGTATCTAAAAACTTTGCATACGCATCAATGAGTACACGATACTTCTCGAAACGATTTGCAAATAATTGGAAACGATTTCGAATCTCCTCACCACCATCAGAAACCCAAGTACCATTTAATGATGTTATTTCTTTTTGCATTGCAGTTAAATCATCATACATCATTTGATTCGTTGAACGTAGTTTGGCTGCTGTATCACTTACTTCAGCTAACGAAATTTGAATATTACTCATTTTTTCCTCCTTTACATTCCTAGCATGCCTGCTTGACTTGTTAATTCATCTTGCGTGTTACGATAGCTACGTGCGCTATTACGCAAAAACTCAATATACTCCGTACATAAAATAGATAGTTGTTTAAAGTCAGCTTGTAATGCAGAAAGTTTTGTTGTAAATGCAAGATTATCTTTTCCTTGCCAACCTGCATTCATCGCATCTACAGCAGAGAATAAAGTCGCAACATTCTTAAGATAGGACGAATTACGTTCCTCCATACGCATTGCACACGCTTCTAATTGCATTGGTTCTACGGTAATCTTTCTCATAGTACCTCCTTTCACTTTCTATATAGACAGTGAAACATATCTTTCCCTAAAAGAAAAAAGCAGAAGATTTCCCTTCTGCTTCATAAACTATTCAGACTCTTTCTTTTCTTCTTGATGAATACGAGCAATGATTTCATCAATGTGACGACCATTCATCTCTGTTTCATCGATAACAAAACTTAACTCAGGCACACGACGAATTGTCATACGCTTGGAAAGTTCTGAACGGATAAATCCTGCAGCACGGTTCAATGCACGTAAACCAGCTTGCATACGCGGATTCTGTCCTAAGAATGTTACAAACACCTTCGCATAACTATGGTCATTTGAAACCTGAACATCCGTAATTGTAACAAATCCAACATCAGGATCTTTTACACCAAACTGGATAATTTCAGAAATATTCTTACGAATAATTCCTTCTAGTCTTTTTTGTTTTACACTTACCATACTTTATCCTTCTAATGGTACTTCACGATCTTCGTATGCTTCGATTGTATCGCCAATCTTAACATCGTTATAGTTCTCAATCGTTAGACCACAATCAAATCCAGATAGTACTTCCTTGGCATCGTCTTTAAATCTCTTAAGGGATGCAAGTTTACCAGTATAAATAACGATACCATCACGAATGAGGCGGATATTGCAACGGGAAACAAGCTTACCATCTGTAACCATACAGCCAGCGATTGTACCAATCTTAGAAGCCTTATATGTTTCACGAATCTCTGCCTGTCCAATAACAACTTCCTTGTATACTGGCTCAAGCATACCCTTCATCGCAAGTTCCATTTCTTCTGTTGCCTTATAGATGATGTCATGCAAACGAATTTGTACGCCAGCTTCTTCAGCCTTCTTACGAATATTTGCATCAGGGCGAACAGAGAAACCAATAATCATTGCATTCGATGCACTAGCAAGCATGATATCAGATTCTGTAATAGCACCAGCTGTAGCGTGAATAACATTCACACGTACACCAGATACATCTAACTTCTCCATAGAGGACTTAACAGCTTCTGCAGAACCTTGTACATCCGCCTTGATGATAACTGGAATTTCCTTTAAATCACCAGATTCAATCTGTGATGATAAGTCTTCTAAGCTCATTGCACTTGTCTTGCGACGATCTGCATCAATCTTACGACGCTTACGTCTATCCGCAACTGCTCGTGCTTCCTTTTCATTCTCATAAGAACGGAAGATATCACCAGCTTCTGGTACATCATTTAGACCAATAATCTCTACTGGACGTGATGGACCTGCTGTCTTTAGTTCGTTTCCATTTTCATCTGTCATACGACGTACTTTACCGAAACATGTACCTACTACAACTGGATCTCCATGTCGTAATGTACCATTCTGTACAAGTAAAGTCGCAACTGGACCTCTACCCTTATCGAGTTTTGCTTCAACAACTGTACCAGTTGCTGTACGGTTAGGGTTAGCCTTTAATTCCTTAACATCAGAAACAATTAAAATAGTTTCTAATAATTCATCAATACCATCACCCTTTTTTGCACTGGTATTGACAAAGATAGTATCGCCACCCCATTCTTCAGGCATGATTCCAAGTTCAGCCATTTCAGACTTAACGTGGTCAGGATTTGCATCTGGCTTATCCATCTTATTTACAGCAACAATAATTGGAACACCAGCAGCCTTTGCATGGTCAATTGCCTCGCGTGTCTGAGGCATAACACCATCATCAGCCGCAACAACAATAACAGCTAAGTCAGTCACACTAGCACCACGTGCACGCATAGCAGTAAATGCTTCGTGTCCTGGAGTATCTAAGAAAGTAACCTTACGTCCATTAACTGTAACCTGGTACGCACCGATTGCCTGTGTAATACCACCAGCTTCGCCAGCAGCTACCTTAGAACGACGGATTGTATCCAATAATGTTGTCTTACCATGGTCTACGTGACCCATGATTGTAACAACAGGTGGACGTTCCTGTAAGTCTTCAGCAGAATCTTGTTCTTCATCTTCCAAGCTATCTGCTTCTCTTTCTTTCACCTTAACGGCTTCAATATTGTAATTCATGCATACAAGTTCAACCATTTCATCTTCAAGTGCACTGTTGATAGTAACCATCTTACCTTCCATAAACAATGCTTTGATGAGCTCACTTGATTGACGATTTAATTTATCTGCTAATTCACCAACTGTAATACCATCAGTGAATGTAATCTCTGTAATCTCTACTGGTTGTTTAGATTGATGATTCTCATTCTTGTTAAATGGTTTTTTCTTCGTATTGTTACGATTGTTGGAAACATTCTTCTTATTTGCAGGTTTGCGTTTTGTTGGAACTGGCATTTATGTACCTCTCTTTCTTTGTTTGAGATTTGCATCTCGAAATACTGTATCGGTAACATCCCTTCCTTTCAAAATGGATACCACTACTTCATCGCTTTCGCAATTTCATCCCAGAATTCATCTGGAATCTTTTGTGATAATGCTTTTGCTAAAGCATTATTCTTCTTAGCAATTTCAATGACTGCTAAGTCTTTCTTTAAATATGCACCATGGCCATTTGTTCTACCTGTTGTATCAACAGCTAATGTACCTTCTGGTGTTCTAACAACACGGAGTAACTCCTTTTTAGGGAGTTGTTCTCCGGTTGCTACACATTTACGCATTGGAATTTTCTTAGGCATGCTTACATGTTTTCATCGTCATCGTAGTATTCTTCATACTCATCGTAGTCGATGTCATACTCCTTCTCTGCTTCAGATTCCTGTTGAGCTTCAATTTCAGCCAACTCTTCTTCACTATAGATAGGACGGTTATCAGCAACAAGCAAGTTCTTCTTGATTTGTTCTTCAAGATCCTTGTTTCTAACCTTGTACTCTTCTTCTTCCTTCTTCTTTTTCTTCTTGTACTTAGAATCTGTATTCTTAGGCTTAGAAGAATCAACAAGTTTTTCAAAGTGTGAAACATAAGTAGCCTTCTTAGCTAGTTCCTCTAAGTCCGCATGCTTACGAGAAGCTTCTTTTTCTTCTGCAGTCTTTTCAACTACAACTGGCTTCTCCTCTTCAACTGTCTCTTCGACCACTTCAACCACAGGTTCTTCAACAGGTGCTTCTTGATGTTCTTCTTCATCTGGTTGATTAGAAATCTCATCGATAATTGTATCGTTTACTCTTTCCATCATTTCTTCTGGAATGTAGTCTTCATCTTCATCAACAATCGCATCAGGATTTTCAGCTCTAAACTTAGCAATCGCTGCAAGTCTCTTTTCTTCTTCTTCCTTAGCAGCAGCCTTTTGGCGTTCAACATTCTTAGCCTTTGCTTGTTCAGCTAACTTTTGCTTCATTACTTCAGCCTGAGCGAGTAATTCATCATAATCCTTGCCCATATCTTCTAGTTCTTGACGAGTCTTAATATCAATCTTACGACCTGTTAACTTAACAGCTAGACGCGCATTCTTACCACGCTTACCGATAGCTAAAGATAATTGATCTTCGCTAACGACAACAAGTAAGCTATTATCATCTTGTCCTGGAAGAACAGAGATAATTTCTGCAGGTGCTAAAGCATTCTTAACAAGTTCAGTTACATCATCATTCCATTGGAAGATATCAATCTTCTCACCATGTAGTTCATCGATAATCTTTTGAACACGAGAACCACGAGGACCAATACATGAACCAATTGGATCTACATCAGGATTGTGTGAGAGAACAGCCATCTTTGTTCTTTCACCAGCTTCACGAGCGATAGATTTGATTTCAACAACACCCTGATAAATTTCAGGAACTTCCTTTTCAAATAAACGCTTAACAAGAGTCGCATCAGCACGTGATACTAATACCTGTGAACCCTTTGTTTCTTTTTGTACATCAGTAATTACAACACGAATACTCTGTCCTTCTGTTAGTTTCTCATGAGGAATTTCAGCAGATTTAGAAAGTAAAGCTACTGTCTTCCCTAAACTAATTAAAGTGAACTTATCCTTAACAGATTCAACAGTACCGATAACCATCTCATCCTTTTGATCAATATATTCGTTGTATACTGCAACCTTTTCAGCTTCACGAATCTTTTGACGGAATACGTTCTTAGCTAAAGATGCAGCAGCACGTGACATCGACGTGATTTCCTTCTTCTCACGAACCTGTCCACCTAACTCTGCGTTAGAATCTAATTTCTTAGCATCTTCTAATGAGATTTCTAATTCATCATCTTCTACTTCTTCAACAACGTTATAGTACTGGTAGATATCAATCGTCTTACTCTTCTTATTGATTTCTGCCTTTACTTCAATATCCTGTAATTCAGAATCTTTCTTAAATGCTTTCGCTACAGCTTCTGTTAATGCCTCTAATACGATATTCTCAGGCACATTCTTGTCATCTTCCACACCGCGAATCGCATTTAGAAGTTGTGTGTATTTAATCTCCATGATTTCTCCTTATAATTTAATTGCTAATCTAGCAAAACAAATATTGTTCTTTTCAATCGTTGCAGTACGTTTTACCGCTTTATCACGATACTCTAATTCAATCGCTTCAGCACTAGCAGCACGAACAAATCCAGTAATCTCTACCATCTTCTTAAATGGTTCCTTGAGTTGTACATAGATGTATTCATCTACTAACTGTTCAAACTCAGCATAATCCTTAATCTCTCGCTCTGCACCAGGGCTACAGACTTCCAAGCTATACTCTTCTTTGATTGGATCATACTTGTCCAAGACTACACCAAGCTTTTCACTCACTTCTGCACATATATCTAAGTCAATCGCATGTGCATCATTGTCAATTGCGACCTGTAATGTCTTCTCATTACCAAGCCAAACAATTTCGTAAAGTCGAACGTGGCATTCGTCAAATACTGGCTGAAATAATTCGGTCAATTTATCAATGTTTTCCATATGCCTCCAGACATAACACAAGGAGAGCTTCCGCTCTCCTTATTTCGCTTACAATATACCCCATTTTAAAGGGATTTTCAAGCACAATTCCTCTATAGAATAAGATTATTCCACATTTTTTGTAAACATCCGTGCACAATTTACCGCCTTTTGCCAACGCTTATATAAATCATTTACATCAGAGACTTTCATCAACGGTGTAAAAATATGACTGTTTCTCTCTTTCTTTATCTCCTCTAAATTATTCCAATATCCTACAGCAAGACCTGCTAGATACGCTGCACCAAGTGCAGTAGATTCAACATTTTCTGGACGTTCAATTACACATTGCATAATATCACTTTGAAACTGCATAAGATAATCATTTGCAGAAGCACCACCATCTACACGTAGTGATTGAATTGCAATACTAGAATCTTCTTTCATCGCATCTAGGATATCTCGATTTTGATAAGCGATAGAATCTAATGTTGCTTTTGTCATATCTTCTTTACTAGTACCACGTGTAATACCAAACATCGCACCCTTACAATCATTATCCCAATACGGAGCACCTAACCCTACAAATGCAGGAACTACAATTAATTCATGTTCTTCCTTTGCAGACAAAGCAAGTTTCTCCGACTCTTTTGCCGTCTTAAAAAACTTCAACTGATCACGTAACCACTGTACCGCACTACCAGCCACAAACACTGAACCTTCAAGGGCATAAGTAATTTCACCCTGATAACCCCAAGCAATCGTAGTAACTAGACCATGCTTACTTGGATGTGGTTTATTACCAGTATTCATTAACATAAAGCAACCAGTACCATAAGTATTTTTTACGCTGCCACGCTCGAAGCACTGTTGTCCAAATAGTGCAGCTTGTTGGTCACCGGCAGCGCCAGCAATCGGTACACGCTTACCAAAGAAATACTCAGAAGCAGTATATGCAAAAATACAACTACTATCTTTTACCTCCGGTAACATACACTTTGGAATATTCAGAAGACTGCATAATTCATCATCCCACTTCTTATCATAGATATTAAATAACATTGTTCTAGATGCATTACTGTAGTCCGTCACATGTGCTTTCATTCCAGAAAGACACCATATCAACCAAGTATCAATTGTACCCGCAAGTAACTCACCACTTTCTGCACGCTGTTGACCATTTTCAATATGATCCAAAATCCAACGAATCTTTGTTGCAGAGAAATATGGATCAAGTTGAAGGCCTGTCTTTTCACGAATCATGCTAGCATGATTATTTTGTTTTAACTGATTACAGATTTCTGCAGTTTGACGAGATTGCCAAACGATTGCCTTATAAACAGGGATGCCTGTCTTCTTATCCCATACAACCGTTGTCTCACGTTGATTCGTAATGCCAATACCTTCAATCTGTTCTGGTTTGATATTAGCATCCAGCATACTTTGCATCATACAAGACAATACAGATAACCAGATTTCATTCGCATCATGTTCCACCCAACCAGGTTTAGGAAAGTATTGTTGAAATTCTTTTTGCGCAGAAGAAACAACCTTAGCATCATGATTAAAGATTATCACTCGTGAACTAGTTGTTCCTTGGTCAATCGACATAATATATTTTTCCATGCGTATACCTCATTATCA
>CALBKL010000056.1 GCA_937895985.1 uncultured Solobacterium sp. | reverse complement strand
GTTGATAACTTCCCGTGTTTTTTATACGATGAAACAACTAAGCAGATTGAAGCGCAAGAGAATCTATTTACCGTCCTAAAAGCTAAAAAAATCTTGGAAGGTTTAGGTTGTCGTATTCAAAATGTGAATGCACCTTCAGCTACATGCGTGCATACACTAGAACTGATGAAGGAATATCCAGAGATTACTTCAGCTGAACCAGGGCATGGATTTTCAGGTACTACTCCGTATCACGTTGATCATGATACAGAAGAGATTCCAAGTATTCTTTATCTTTCAGAAGTAAGCCATGTATTAGATGACCATGCATATATCTATGGTGGTGGATACTATCGACGTGGACATATTCAAAATGCATTAGTTGGTACTTCTTATGAAGGATTAGTAAAGGATAGTGTGATTCTTCCGGATATGGATTCTATTGATTATCATTTTGGATTAGAGAATCCACATCATGTTGGTGATAGTGCTATATTATGCTACCGTTATCAGATATTTGTAACACGTAGTGATGTATGTCTGCTTAAAGGAATTCACTCAGGAATACCTGAGATTGTAGGTGTATATGATAGTCTAGGAGGTAAAAAATGAAAAAGAGATTCATTATCATTGTCTTAGATGGATTTGGAATTGGTGCAATGCGTGATGCAGCGCAAACAAGAGCTGGTGATGAGAAGTCTAATACACTAGCTTCTATTCTCGATGAATTTCCAGATTTAAAGTTACCTACACTAGAAAAACTCGGTTTGATGAATGCCTTTGGTAGAGAGAGTAATTGTATGAAGTTTCAACCAAAAGCTAACTTTGGTAAAAGTGAACTAATGCATCAAGGTGCAGATACATTCATGGGACACCAAGAAATCATGGGAACTAAACCAAAGAAACCTCAGTTTGTTCCTTTCCAAGAGAAAGTGGATGAAGTAGCTAAACATCTTGAAGATGCAGGACATAAGGTTGAAATGATTAATCGCAATGGATTACGTTATATCGTGGTTGATGATTATGTTACGGTTGCAGATAACTTAGAAGCGGATCTAGGAATGTGCTACAACGTAACGGCACCACTTGATTACATGCCTTTTGAAAAGGAGTATGAAATTGCTAAGTTGGTTCGTGAAGTTTCTACAGTAGGCCGTGTCATTGTTTTTGGTGGTACTGGTAATACGATGCAGGATTTATATAACGCTGAAGAAATTCGCGATGGTAAGTATATTGGAATTGCCTCAGCAAAATCAAAATCGTACGATCAAGGATATCAATGTCTACATCTAGGATATGGTGTAGATAAAGAAGTACAAGCTCCTACAATACTAACAAAGAATGGAATTCCATGTACGCTTATTGGAAAGGTTGCGGATATTGTCGCAAATGATTTAGGTAAATCTATCTCGTGTGTACCGACACCAGAAGTTATGGAAATCACTTTAAATTGTATTCTTGAAATGGAGCAGGGATTTATCTGCACAAATGTTCAAGAGACAGATCTAGCAGGGCATGCACAGAACGCCGCACGTTATGTTGAAGTCCTAAAACAAGCAGATGAAGGTCTAGCAAAGATTCTTCCACATTTAACTGAGAATGATATTCTGATTGTTCAAGCAGATCATGGAAATGATCCACATATTGGCCACTCAAAACATACAAGAGAATGCGTTCCTCTTTTAATCTATCGTAAAGGATTAGAAGGAGTACAAGTGGGAATACGTAAAACAATGTCTGATATGGGTGCTAGCTGCTGTGATTATTTTGGTGTGGAAGCACCACAAAATGGTGAGTCATTTATTGACCTTATTGGTGGAAAGAACTGAGATTTTATTACAATAAAGTAAATACCTTACTATTTCATAGTCTTTATATTAGAATAGTAGGGTATTTTATTATTCATGAGGTAGAACTATGTCACTATTTACGCAGATGATACAACTACAGATGCAAATCCTATTGATGCTAGGCATCGGTTTTTTCTTGCGTAAAAAGGAAATTGTAACAGCAGAAATTCGTAAAGGATTATCAACACTATTAATTAATGTAGTTTTGCCATGTACAGTCATTTTGTCTTTTATGAATGATTCAAATGTAAACTCAGATTTATTAATGGCCTGTTTATTGGCTGTTATCATATCTGCAATTATTCAGACAGTCTCCATTATTGGTAGTAAGTTCCTTTTTCAGAAATACGAAAAGATGGATGCTAATGTATTAACTTATGGAATGATTGTATCTAACTCAGCTTTTATTGGTATTCCTGTGATTCAAAGTATCTATGGTAGTGAAGCAGTCATGTTTGCTTCTGTATTTCAGATACCAATTATTATAACAATGTGGACAGTAGGTTTAGCTTTATTTAAACCAATTGATCATAAACATGCTTTAAAGTCTGTGTTTAAAAATCCATCTGTTGTTGCAGTATTGATTGGATTTATCATTATGCTTACAGGTATCAAGTTTCCGGTATTTATTACCAAAACAATCAGTAGTATTGCAGCATGCACAACAGCAATCTCTATGTTTGTAGTAGGATCAATCCTAGCAGAGATTGAATGGAATAACCTATTAGAGAAGAAAGTCTTATTCTTCTGTTCTATACGCTTAATTGCGTATCCTTTCATTGTTTTTGTTATATTAACATTCTTAAAGGTTCCGACATTAATTAAAGCGATAGCAATCATTATGACAGGAATGCCAGCGGGATCTACAGCAGCAATTCTTGCGGAGCAGTATGGATGTGATGCTAAGTTTGCAGCAAAGCTAATCCTAGTATCTACAGTATTATCTGTTATTACAATTCCAATTCTATGTTTAGGTTTATAACAATGTAGTACAATTATCTCATCAGTAACTTTTATGCTGAGTCAAATCAGTTTGATTGCTACATTGAGGGTAATATGAATAGACAGAATAATCAGTATCTTGGAGCAATCATCGGACATGCAGTTGGTGATGCGATGGGCTTTCCCACTGAATTCTCAAAGAGGGAAGAACTACTACAGAATCCAGTGATTGAAATGATTGATAGTCCAGATGTAGGTCAACCTGCAGGTTCTTGGTCAGATGATACTGCAATGGAAATCGCTACAATTGATTCATTTATTCAGAAGAAATATTTTGATTACAAAGACATCATGGATAAATGGGTAAAGTGGATCAGCAAGTCAGAATACACCCCAACAGGTGTGGCTTTTGATATTGGAAGAACTTGTTTAAAGGCGATAAAAAAATTTTGTAATGGAACAGCTCCCTTACAATGTGGTTCTACATCTATAAACGAAAATGGGAATGGTTCACTCATGAGAATCTTGCCTGTTGCTTTATATGCATATTCGAAGAAATTAGATGATACATCTATTCATAAATTAACTAATGAAGTATCTTCTTTAACACATGCGCATGAAGTTAGTAGATTGGGTTGTTATATTTATGTGCAGTTTATAATATGCTTGTTAAAAGGAAATACAAAACAAGAAGCATACAAACATATTCAAGATTTAGACTTTCGCTCATTTACGATAGATTCTATTAATCAATATACGAGGATTTTAAATGAACAAATTGAATTTCAAATACTTGAATATATTAAATCCACGGGATATATCGTTGATACATTAGTGTCTGCAATTTGGATTTTTATGAATGCACAACACTATAAAGAAGCTATCATTGCGTCAACAAATATTGGTGGAGATACTGATACGATAGGCGCAATTGTTGGGTCAATGGCTGGTATATATTTATGGATTTGAAGATATTCCATCTAGTTGGTTAGATAAACTACAAAGAAAAGATTATCTGATGGAACTTGTGGATAGATTTGAAAAGTCTGTAAATGAGTAGTTAACAAAACTGATAATTATATAGAGGTTATTTATGAAAGAAATCATACAGAAAAAGTTAAAAGAAATTGAGAAACAAGAACATGTAAAAATTATTTTAGCAATCGAATCTGGAAGTAGAGCTTGGGGTTTTGAATCAGCGGATAGTGACTACGATGTAAGATTTATTTATGTTCGTGAACCAGAAATGTATCTTAGACTCGATCCTGTTCGTGATGTAATTGAGTGGCAATTAGATGAAGTATTCGATATTAGTGGATGGGACATTAAGAAAGCATTGCAATTATTATATAAATCAAATCCAACACTATTTGAATGGATTAATTCTCCAATTGTTTATAAGGAAACAAGAGAAGGAAGAGAATTAAGAGAACTATCAAAACAATATTTTGATGTGAAGAAGAGTGTTATGCACTACTTAAATATGACATCAAGCACTTTTGAGAATTATTTGCAAGATGAAAGGGTTAAGTTAAAGAAATACTTTTATGCAATAAGACCTATTTTAGCGGCAAAGTATGCATTAGAAAACGAAACACAACCTCCTATTAAATTTAACGATTTAAAGGATACAATGCTAGAAGATAAATTAAAGACTGAAGTTAATCATCTATTGGAATTGAAGATGAAATCTAAGGAGACTGAATATATTCCTGTTGTAAAT
>CALBKL010000055.1 GCA_937895985.1 uncultured Solobacterium sp. | reverse complement strand
CGTTATCTTCAGAATCTAAATTCTGGCTAATACCAAATTGAACATTTACATCAGCTGTAGATGAAGTACATAAGCTATCTGCACTTGCGTACATACTAATAGAGTCATGCGAGCATGATTTTATCAGATTTTCTTTTTCGTTAGTATCTACATTTGCGTGAATGTTCTTAATGCCGCAAGAATCTTGAATATGTTGAATTTCTTCCGTATTACCGTGAGTGAAAAGATGAACATCTATGAGTTCTTTTAGAGAGCTGATGGCCTGTAAACTATTTGGTACGACAGGCTTTTGCATTGCGATTATGCCGATAACTTGTTCTTCACCAATTAGGATGAATACTGTCTTTCCTTGATGCATGAGTTCATCAATCTTTTGATTTGTTGAGTCAGTTATTAGATTGTTATTTGAGAAATCATGGATATTACATAACTTGTATGTGTTTTGAATTAAATCACTTTGGTGTGTTTTCTGGAAATTTGTTAGAACACTTAGATTTGTGGATGAAATCTTCTGTGACTTTAAGTAGCGATTGATTGCCCTTGAGTAACTATCATGTCGTTTATTGGAAAGTGTATATGCAATATAGCGCATGATATTCAAATCGGTTTCATCAGCAGGAATAAAATCAGTTACTTCAGGTTTTGAAGCAATCAAAACATCATCTTGTTCAAGGAATAATGTTTCTGCTTTGCCTGCTGTTTCTAATGCGTCCACATTACGGAATAAGACATGATTTTTAGCTGCGTAGATTGCCTTTTCTAATACTTCTTTTTCTGAGGCAATTGTTAGTGCGTTCATTGCAACAGATGCTAGTACTGCAACAGAAACACTGATTGCAATAGAGAATGACTTACCAACTAAGATCCAACCAAAGAATAAGATGATAGCTGTAATAATTGAATATAAGAATAAGTATTTTGAGAAGTTCTTAAATGGTGAATCAAAGGATTTATCGTTCGCTGTTTCTTTTGCTAGTTTTGCAAACTGTAACAGTGTTGTCTTTTCCCCAATCTTCTCTACTCTAATCTGCAGAGAACCTTGTAAACAACGTGTACCTGCATAAACATAAGAACCTTCAGACTTCGTGATATTTGACTGTACACCTGTCAGTGTAGATTCATCGACAGAAGCATATCCTTCTACGACGATACCGTCGCAAGGAATGTTTTCATTAGGTCTAATAATCAAAATCTGATTCTTTTTGAGCTGGCTTGTTTCTTCGATGACTTCACCAGTCTTATTGAATACGGCTGTATTTTCTGGAATATATTGTTTGATATTCAACGAAGTAGATGAACATTGTTGCATGTACTTTAGATATTTTGTTTTATAGATGTTTGCTCCAAGAATTGCAATCATTGAAATAATAAATGGGTATGCATTTGCAGCGTTTTGAATTGTAAGATAAATACCGTATAAAAATGTAATCATAACGGCAATACTACCAATAGTGGCGGAGGAGGGGTTTCTCTTTTGAATTTCCTCTTTTGCATGCGTGAATATGAAACGACCAACATATAGGGAATATATAGAGAATATGAATCCAATCCAAGGTGTTATATGCATGATCCATAGAATTGCTAGTAGAATCACTTCAACTACAAAAATAAATAAGATACGATAATTGGGTTTAATTGAAACTTTATTATCTTGTGGTATCAGCATATCTGAAGTTGGAATCTCACGTGTATATGCTTGGTATCCGCATGCTTTGATTTTTGCAATAATACTATCTGCAGTAATAATCGATGGATCAAACTCGACAGTCACATTGCGGTCGCTTAAAGCA
>CALBKL010000054.1 GCA_937895985.1 uncultured Solobacterium sp. | reverse complement strand
TAAAACTGAGACCATCAACCTAACAGTTGAAGAACAATGTGACCAATGTCATGGTTCAGGTGCAGCTTCTCCAAGTGATGTAGAAACCTGTCCAACCTGTCATGGTTCTGGTAGCGTTGTAACACAGCAACGTACAGCGTTTGGTGTATTCCAATCACAGAGTGTATGTCCTGACTGTCGTGGTACTGGTAAGAAGATTCGTAAAGCATGTCCAAAATGCGGTGGAACAGGTTACGAAAAGAAGCGCATTAGCGTAGATGTAAAGATTCCTGCAGGTATTCAAACAGGACAGCAGTTACGTGTATCCGGTAAGGGTGAACGTGGCTACAATGGTGGGCCTAATGGTGATTTATACCTAGAGATTAATGTATTACCACACGAGAGTTTTGAACGTGATGGCAAAGACATCTACCTTGATATTCCAGTTAGTGCAGTTGATGCGACATTGGGTGTTAGTGTAGATGTACCTACGATCCATGGCGATGTTACGATGAAGATTCCAGCTGGAACCCAAGATGGTACAAGAATGCGTCTAAAGGGTAAGGGTACTGTGGATTTACATGGTGGAAGAGACGGTGACCAGATCGTTACGGTACGTGTTACAGTAGAAAAATCACTCTCACGTAAAGAACGTGAACTATACGAACAGTTACAAGAATTACAAAATTCCAGCAAAGGTGAAACAGCCTGGGAAAAGTTTAAGAAGAAATTTATGTAAGTAACAGGCATCACCTATCAAAGGAGGTGTTACGATGAACATCGAGCAGATGACAGAAATTCTGCAAAATATCATCATGCAAGCAGTACAGCTTGCACAGGAAAAACAAAGTCCTGATATTAAACCTGAGCATATCCTCTATGCAATGGTCAATGACGATAGCCTAGAGGGTATTTGGCAAAGGTTACATATCAGTCAAGAAGAATTAAGAAATTTTATCGAACAGGCACTAACAAGAATTCCAACAGTTAGTGGTTCTACACAACCACAGCTATCAAATGATGTCATGCAAGCATATAACTATGCATTCAAACGCATGCAGAAACAAAACGATAGCTACATGAGTACTGTTACATTCTTACTTGGCTTGTTTGATACAAAAGCTACAATTATCGAGCAAATCAAACAACAGTTTCATATCACAACAAGTGATATTGAAAAAGCAGAAGAAGAAAGAAGAGGAGGGATGACAATGGATGAAAAGACCAACGAAAGCCAACTCGATGCATTAAGCAAATATGGACATGATCTAGTCAAAGAAGTAAAAGACGGAAAGATTGATCCAGTTATCGGAAGAGATGAAGAAATTCGTAGAGTTATCGAGATTCTCTCTCGTAAGACAAAAAACAATCCAGTCCTCATTGGTGAACCTGGTGTAGGTAAGACCGCAATCGTAGAAGGTCTTGCATGGCGTATTATGCAAGGGGATGTACCACTTGGACTCAAAGATAAGAAGTTAATTGAACTTGATATGGGTGCACTGATTGCTGGTGCGAAATATCGTGGTGAATTTGAAGAGCGCTTAAAGGGTGTACTCAAGCAGGTACAACAGGCAGATGGTGGAATTATCTTATTCATCGACGAGATTCATAATCTTGTTGGTGCAGGTAAGACAGAAGGCTCCATGGATGCCGCAAACCTATTAAAGCCAATGCTAGCAAGAGGTGAACTCAAGTGTATTGGTGCGACTACATTTGATGAATATCGTAAGTACATCGAAAAGGATAGAGCTTTGGAGCGTCGTTTCCAGAAGATTATGGTACAAGAGCCATCTGTTGAAGATACAATTAGTATCTTACGTGGACTCAAAGACCGCTTTGAATCACACCATGGTGTTCGTATCAAAGATGAAGCGATTATCGCAGCCGCAACACTATCTAATCGATACATCACTGATCGTTTCTTACCAGATAAGGCAATCGATTTAATCGATGAAGCTTGCGCAACGATTCGTGTTGAAATGGATTCCATGCCTGCAGAGTTAGATGAACTCTCTAGACGTATTATGACTTTACAGATTGAGGAAACATCTCTTAAAGAAGAAACAGACCCTAAGGCCAAAGATCGTTTAGAAGAAATCCGTAAGGAACTTGCAGACCTTAAGGAAGAGCAGGCTGCAAAACTCTCTAAGTGGCAAGCTGAAAAGAGTGAAGCAGATGCTATCAAGAACTATAAAGAAGAACTTGAGAAGGCTAAACTTGCGTTAACACAAGCAGAAAACGCAGCCAACTATGAAACAGCTGCGAAGCTAAAATACGAAACGATTCCAAATCTAGAAAAGAAGATTAACGAAGCAGATGTTGAAAAATCAGATGCGATGGTACATCAGATTGTCGATGAAGATATGATTGCGAAGATCGTATCACAATGGACACACATTGAAGTATCACGCTTGATGAGTACAGAAAGACAAAAGATTCTACATCTTCCAGAAGCACTCGCAAAACGTGTTATCGGACAACCGGAAGCTTTACGTCTTGTATCAGACGCAATCATGCGTTCAAAGGCAAATATCCAAGATGAAAATCGCCCATTAGGTTCATTTATGTTCCTAGGTCCAACAGGTGTTGGTAAGACAGAAGTTGCTAAGGCATTAGCACAACAGTTATTCGACGATGAATCTAAGATTGTTCGTATTGATATGTCTGAATACATGGAGAAGTTCTCCGTATCTAGACTTGTTGGTGCGCCTCCAGGATATGTTGGATATGAAGAGGGTGGACAGTTAACAGAAGCAGTACGTCGTTCACCATATTCAATCGTGCTATTAGATGAAATCGAAAAAGCACATCTAGATGTATTCAATATCCTATTACAGATTTTGGATGATGGACGTATTACAGACTCTAAGGGTGTAACAGTAGACTTCAAGAATACGATTATCATTATGACAAGTAACTTAGGTAGTCAATATGCCTTCGATGATGACCCAGAACATCGTGAAGAGCACTACATGAGTGAAGTACACAAGTTCTTTAAACCAGAGTTTATCAACCGTGTTGATGAAATCATCGTCTTTAATGCATTGGGTAATGATGTATTAGCACAGATTGCTGAGAAGTTCTTAGCACAGCTACGCAATCGTTTGAAAGACCGTGATATTAATCTTACTGTTAGTGATAGCGCAATGAAGCGTATCATTGCTTGTGGTGTAGATCCACTTTACGGTGCTAGACCAATGAAACGTCATATTCAACGTGAAATTGAGACAGCAGTTGCCAAGGTGATTCTAGAAAACCCAGATATTAATGGCAAGACAATTCACGTCGACGCAAACGATGAGAAGTATATCGTTACGGTGAAATAAAATTCACAATACAAATAGTAGAGAATACTAGTTTAGATTGACTGGTATTCTCTCTTTTTCTATTGTCTTTGATTATAGAAATTATGGTATAGTCCAACTATTTTACATAGTTTTAAAAAATTATCAGAAGGCTAAAGCTGTGAATTGGAAGTTTTAAATATGAAAATTGCTATAAATGAGCAATATTATCTACGAAAGAGACAATAATTATGTGATAGGTATGTGAATATAGATGTAATATTGATTCATCTAAATAATTGTGTGACAATAAAGAAAAGTTTGTGAAATAGATATTTAGATTATATATTGAAATTAGAATTTGAATTATTGTGTGCTGCAAAGGGATTAATAGAATAT
>CALBKL010000053.1 GCA_937895985.1 uncultured Solobacterium sp. | reverse complement strand
AATAAGCCGGTACATATCTTCTTTATTGGTATTGGTGGTATCAGTATGAGTGGCCTAGCAAAAGTGTTGGCAGATCGTGGTTTTCAGGTAAGTGGATCTGATAACCAAGAAACAGAACTAACAAAGATGTTAGAACAACATGGTGCTAAGGTTTATTACGGTGGTCAAAAGGCTGAGAATATCACAGATGATATTGATGTTGTTGTATATACTGCGGCGATTCATCCAGATAATCCAGAATATATTGCCTGTGTTGATAAGAAGATTCCAATGATGACGCGGGCAGAATTACTTGGTGAACTCATGGAGAACTACAAGAATAGTATTGCTGTGAGTGGCACACATGGTAAAACATCTACGACATCAATGTTAAGTTATATCTTAATGGCAGCCAATACTGATCCAACAATCAGTTTAGGTGGTATGCTTGCACATATTGGTGGTAATATCCGTGTTGGTAGAGGAGAGACATTCCTAACAGAAGCTTGTGAATATACAAATAGTTTCTTAGAACTAAAGCCACTTGTTGGAATTATCTTAAATGTAGAAGCAGATCATTTAGACTTCTTTAAGGATTTAGATGATATTCGCTTATCCTTTAGAAAGTTTGCGTCTGGAATCAAGGAAGGCGGTACACTTGTTATCAATCATATTATTCATGATAAAGAATATATAATTGGTGATTTTAAGGGTACTGTTATTAGCTTTGGTGAAGGCGGGGATATGCATGCAAGAAATATTGTTTTTGATGCATTAGGAAATCCTGGCTTTGAAGTGTATTACAAGGATGAAAAACTTGGTGATGTTCAGCTTTTAGTTCCAGGCAAGCATAATGTAGATAATGCATTAGCAGCAATCGCGACAGCTTATAGTCTTGGTATTGATTTTGATGCGATAAAGCAGGGGCTAGTAAGCTATAGTGGTGTAGATCGTCGTTTCCAATATAAGGGTAAGTGTAATGGTGCAACTGTTATCGATGACTATGCACATCACCCACAGGAAATTGAAGCAACCCTCAATGCCGCAAAACATTATCCGCATAAGAAATTGTATGTTGTCTTCCAACCACATACCTATACACGTACAATCGCGTTACTGCCGGAATTTGCTAAAGCTTTAGAAAACGCAGATGTTGTCATTCTTGCGGAAATTTATGCAGCACGTGAGATTAATACAACTGGTGTAAGTGCAGAAGATATCTCTAAGCTGATGGATCAAACAAAGGTGAAATCTTTCTACTTACCTACATTTGAAGAAATCGAAGATTATCTACGTAGCCATCTAGAAGAGGGCGACCTATGTATTACGATGGGTGCAGGTAATGTAACAGAAATTGGGCCAAAACTTGTACAATAGTGATTAACCGATTGGAGTAATTACAATCGGTTTTTATAATTATATAGATGATTATTATCAATTCTTTATTTAGTGAGAAACTCTCTAGCATGACTTGTTAGAAAGCATGGATTTCGGTGTCTGGCGAAAGTATGATATAATAAGAGTGTCGAAAGTATATTGAGATAATCGAGT
>CALBKL010000052.1 GCA_937895985.1 uncultured Solobacterium sp. | reverse complement strand
CTAGTTGAAAATACATAAAAATCAATTAAAATTAAGTTATCAAAATAAAAGGAGGCCATAAACATGGCAACAGTAAAAGTCGTTACAAAAAAGACATTAGCAGATGATTTAGCAGAAAAATACGGTTTAACAAAGAAGGCTGCTGGAGAAGCAGTTAATTACGTATTTGATGAAATCGCTACAACAATTAAAAAGGGTGGCGAAGTTTCATTAAATGGCTTTGGTAAGTTTACAGTAGTTAAGAAGAAGGCTCGTACTGGTTTAAACCCAGCTACAGGCGAAAAGATTAAGATCAAGGCTACTAAGGCTCCAAAGTTCAAGGCTAGCAAGACTTTAAAGGATTTAGTTAAGTAATTTTATGAGCGGGATAACCGCTCTTTTTTAATGCTTATAGATAAAAGAAAAACCTGTGTAGTTGATTACACAGGTTTTCATGATTAAGCGATGTAAGCACGCTTGATAATAACTGGAGTTGTTGGTTTATCACGGAAGTCTGTTGGAGTATTTGCAATCTCATCAACTACTTCTAAACCTTCTACAACATGTCCAAATGCAGCGTAGTTTCCATCTAGATGTGGAGCGTCTGCATGCATGATGAAGAACTGGGAACTTGCGGAGTTTGGATCCATTGAGCGAGCCATGGAAATAACACCACGAGTGTGCTTGATAGGATTGTTAAATCCATTTGAAGCAAACTCACCAACGATATTTTCCTTGGAACCACCTGTTCCATTTCCGACAGGATCACCACCTTGGATCATGAATCCAGGGATGATACGGTGGAATGATAATCCATCATAGAAACCTTCACTAACAAGTTTGTTGAAGTTAGCAACAGTCTTTGGGGCAGCTGTTTCATCGAGTTCTAACTTGATAACTTTGCCGTTATTCATTTCGATTACGATCATGGTAACCTCCTATTTTAAGTGCCAGATATCGCGGTTGTAGTCTAAGATTGTACGATCGCTTGAGAAGAATCCACTCTTAGCAATATTTACTAATGACTTCTTCTTCCATGCGAGACGATCTTCGTAATCAGCTAATACGTGGTCCTTTACTCTGCAGTATTCTTCAAGGTCAAGTAATGTCATAAACCAGTCCTTGTTGATTAAGTTATCACGTAAGTCAGATAACATTTGCTTATCGCCTAACTTAATAAGTTCTGGACTTGTGATGAAGTCTACACATGCATGAATGAGTTGGCTGTTGTTGTAGTAATCAGCTGCGTGGTAACCACTTGTTTCGTAGAGTTTGATTACATCGTCGGATGAACGTCCGAATGTATAGATGTTATCTTTACCTACTAATTCGCCGATCTCAACGTTAGCACCGTCATTTGTACCTAATGTGATAGCACCATTTAACATGAACTTCATATTACCTGTACCAGAAGCTTCCTTAGAAGCTAAGGAAATCTGCTCTGAGATATCACATGCAGGAATAACTGTTTCTGCCTTTGTTACGTTATAGTTTTGTAACATAACAACCTTGAGGTATGGACTAACTTCTGGATCGTTCTTAATTAAGTCTTGTAAGCAAATAATCAAGTGAATGATATTCTTTGCCATGATGTATGCAGGTGCTGCTTTTGCACCAAAGATTACGGTAATAGGACGAGCTGGCTTTTGACCTGCCTTAATCTGTAGGTACTTATAGATTACCCACAATGCGTTCATCTGTTGACGCTTGTACTCATGTAGACGTTTTACTTGGATATCGAAGATAGAACTTGGATTGATTTCAATTCCTTCTTCCTTCTTAATCATATCCGCAAGGCGAACCTTGTTTGTGTACTTAATATCATCTAACTGCTGTAGTACTGCTGTATCGTTAATATACTTTAATAAGTCTTCTAACTTACTAGCATCTTTACGCCATGCATCACCGATTAATGTATCGATGTAATTTGCAAGTTCTGGGTTACAATGCATGATCCATCTACGGAATGTGATACCGTTTGTCTTGTTGTTAAACTTAGAGTGGTAAATGTTATAGAATGGCTTTAATTCTTGGTGTTTTAGAATTTCTGTATGAAGTGCTGCTACACCATTGATGGAATTGCTGAAATGCATGTCCATTCTTGCCATGTGTACACGGTGACTATCATCGATGATTGTTAATTCTTTATCACCCTTGAAGGCAATATTTACGGCATAGTCTAAACCACCAATAATTGGAACGAGTTGTGGTACAACTTCCTGTAGATAATCTAGAGGCCACTTTTCTAGCGCTTCGGCAAGAATTGTGTGGTTTGTGTATGCACATGTATTAGCGACAATATCTGCTGCTCTACGGAATGTAATACCTTCATTCATCAATAAACGAATTAACTCAGGAATTACCATAGAAGGGTGAGTATCATTAATCTGGATAGAAACATGCTTATCTAAATCGTTGAGGCTGTGTCCCTTTTCTTTTTCTTCCTTGATAATTAATTGAGCAGCGTTACTTACCATGAAGTACTGTTGGTAAATACGTAATAACTGACCATCCTTATCACTATCGTCTGGGTAGAGGAATAGTGTTAAGTTCTTATCAATATTCTTCTTATCGAACTTTGTGCCATTGTGAACGATAGATTCATCAACAGTATCTAAGTCAAATAAGTGCAATGTATTCTTGTTTGTCTTATATCCGATGATATCTAAGTCATACATATGTGAGTAGTATGTCTTGCCAGCAAGTTCAACTGGGAAGGATACATCAGTATCACGTAATACTGTAGAACCATATAACCATTCATCTGGAATTTCGTGTTGCTTTCTGTCCTTGAATTCCTGACGGAATAAACCAAGGTGGTAATTTAAACCAATACCATCACCTTGTAAGTTTAATGTAGCGATGGAATCTAAGAAACAGGCAGCTAAACGACCTAGACCACCATTACCAAGTGAAGGTTCTTTTTCAAAACTTTCTACTGTGCGGATGGATTTGCCGTTTTTAGATAATAACTTTGCTAATTCATCGTATAGACCTAAGTTGATTAAGTTCTTACCTAACTGTTTACCGATGAGGAATTCTGCACTGATGTAGTACAACTTCTTTTCACCTGTAATCTTCTTAACATGATCTTGTTCTTCCTTTACGATAGCGACAATCGCATCATAAAGTTCTCTGTCAGTGGCATTTTTAATCTGCTTTTTCAAGCTTGACTCAAGTTTTTTCTCTAATGTCATGAGTATCTCCTTTATCAAAATAATTAAAACCATAGACAACTATACCATAAATGAGAAAAAAGTGAATTCTATTCACTTGACATGGAAAAATATTACATCATGGGTTAATATTTAAATTGAAAGCGGAGTTAAATGAATAGTAATATGAGAAAAGCAGGAATTTTAATGCCAGTCGCATCTCTGCCTGGCCGCCACGGATGTGGTACTTTTGGAAAAGAAGCATATGATTTTGTAAAGATGATGCATCAGTCGGGTCTAGGCATTTGGCAGTTGTTGCCATTAAACCCTTTAGGATATGGAAATTCACCTTATCAGCCATATTCATCTTATGCGGTTGATGAGTTGTATATATCATTAGATGTTTTAGCACAACAAGGTTTATTAGAGAAGGTGCCTTCCTATCATCGTAACGATGATGCGATTCAGTATGAGGAAGTTCGCCAGTATCATGATAAGTACTTACGTCGTGCCTATCAGAAGTTTGAAAAGGACGAGGCATATAAATCTTTTATCAAGAAACCTTGGGTAAAAGAGTATGCAATCTTTAAGACTTTTAAAGTTGCGAATCACTTAAGACCTTGGATTGAGTGGGATAAGGACCAGAAAGATTATCCAATCAATCAGACATTAGACTTATCAAAGTATGATGATGAAATTGCATACCAGATGTTCTTGCAGTTTGTATTGTACCAACAGTGGCATGCACTGAAAAAGTATGCAAATAGTTTAGGGATTCAGATGGTAGGTGATATCCCATTCTATGTAGGACTAGATTCTGCAGATGTTTGGGCACACCGTGAAAACTTCTTATTAGATCAAGATGGTAGACCAACATTTATCGCTGGTGTTCCACCTGATTACTTTTCAGCGACAGGACAAAGATGGGGCAATCCTATCTATGACTGGAAGTTTATGAAGAAAGATAAATTTACATTCTGGATTGAACGTTTATCATACATGGGAAAGATGTTCGACGTTGTTAGAGTTGATCACTTCCGTGCCTTTGATACATATTGGAAGATCCCGGCAGATTGTCCAACCGCAATTGAAGGTGAGTGGATTGAAGCACCTGGTTATGAGTTGTTTGATACATTATTCAAACAATATCCAAACCTTACTATCATTGCGGAAGATTTAGGAGATTTACGCCCAGAAGTATTGGAATTAAGAGATCACTATCAGTTTAGAGGTATGCGTATTGTTCAGTTTACATTTGACCCTGAGGGCATGGAAGAAGATAAAAAGCATCTTCTGGTATATACTGGGACTCATGACAACGATACGACATATTCCTGGTATTGCAAACAACCTGCTTCTTTAAGAAGAAAGATGCGTCAGTACCTATGGAAACACGGATATCGCAAGCATAGCTTTGTCGATGATGTGATTGACTATTCGTTGGATAGTAATGCGGACATGGTAATTATTCCGATGTCAGACTGGATCCATGCTGGAAGCCAAGCACGCTTAAACATGCCTGGTAGCGTAGGTGCTCCAAACTGGATGTGGCGAATGAAAGATTTACGCGCATTTGCGAAACGTATCAAACAAATAAGGTCAGACTTAGTGCGAGCTGATCGTATCAATCACGACTAAGAAGGTTAACAAAAATGGATATTATCTTAAATATTATTAAATCTGTAATTTTTGGAATTGTACAAGGTGTAACAGAGTTTCTGCCTATCAGTTCAACAGGTCATTTAATTTTATTACAGACGTTTATGCCTTTGAATGTCTTTACCGATCCTGCAAAAAACAAAGCCTTCTGGGATGTATACAAGGTCGTGATTCAGTTCGGCAGTATTTTGTCTGTACTGCTTTTGTATTGGAAGCGTTTATGCCCACTCGGCAAAAACGTATCAGAGCCAAAGAAAAAGAATATCTACCACACATGGCTAATGGTTATCGTGGCATCCATTCCATTAGTAGCAGGAATGTTACTGAATGATTGGATTGACAATGTGATGAGTGCACCATATATCATCGGTATTACTTTGATTCTCTATGGTATCTTGTTTATATGGATGGAGAATAGAGAAAAGAAGTTTACAGTTGAGCATGTCAGTCAAATCACACCTAAGAAAGCCTTCGGTGTTGGTATGTTCCAGATTTTGGCTTTGGTTCCAGGAACTAGTCGTTCTGGTAGTACAATCTTTGGTGCAACTTTATTAGGATTTAATCGTGCAACAGCTGCAGAGTTCTCATTCTTTATGGCAATTCCAGCAATGTTTGGCGCAAGCCTTTTAAAGATTATCAAAGCAGACTTCTCATTCGGCTTTTGGCCACTCATGATTTTACTCATTGGTACAGTGGTTTCGTTTATCGTTTCAATTATTGCGATTCGTACCTTAATGAACTACATTCGTAAGAATGACTTCAAGGTATTTGGCGTATATCGTATTATTCTCGGAATTATCGTCCTGATTCTCTGCATTACACGCTTTATAGCATAGAACGGCGGTATTATGAAAGAAATTATTACTCTTGGCGGTCTATTTTTAGAAGGGTTATTATCATTCTTCTCACCATGTATTCTTCCACTTGTTCCGTTATACATTGGATACCTAACAAAGGGTTCCATGATGACAGATGAAAGTGGACAAGTACATTATGATCGAATGAAGACACTCATTCTAACAACGGGCTTTGTCTTAGGAATCTCGACGGTGTTCGTGATTGCAGGACTTGGATCTAGCGCACTTGCGGCTGTATTCAAGCAATACACATTGCAGTTACAGATTGCAGGTGGTGTATTACTAGTTATCCTTGGTCTAGCAAATCTGCACATCATCAATATTCCTTTCTTGAATCAGACACACCAAAAGACAATGCGTGTAGAAGGTGGAATGACTTTCTTCAAAGCATTTGCGTTGGGATTTGTGTTTAGTTTTGCATGGTCTCCATGCGTAGGTCCATTATTGGCCCAAGCAATCTTGCTAGCATCTACTGCTACAAACGGACTTGGTTGGCTCTATATTGCGTCCTATGCATTAGGATTCATCGTTATCTTCTTACTCATTGGATTCTTTACAGAAGAAATATTGAATCTAATCAAGCGTAATAAGAATGTTGTGAAGTATACAGGCATCGCAAGTGGAATTCTTGTCTTGGCAATGGGATGCTTTATGTTATTCCGTGGTTTCAGTACAATGAATGTTCTCCAAAATAGCGGTTCCTCAGCACCAGCTGAAACAACAACAGTCGATGATTCCAAATCAAAGGAAGATACTTCTACAAAAGAAGATACTTCAAACAAGGAAGATACGTCTTCAAAAGAAAATTCAGATTCATCTTCCCAAACTGCAATTGAAAAGTATAACTTCGCGTTAGTAGATGGTGAAGGCAATGTTCATAATCTCAGCGATTACAAGGGAAAGACAATTGTCATGAACTTCTTTGGCACATGGTGTCATTACTGTAACGAAGAATTTGGAAGTTTGCAGAAGATCAACGATGAGATGAAGGATGATGTTCAGGTACTCATGATTGCGGCTCCTGGTCTAAATGGTGAGGGTACTATCTCTGATGTTGAAGAGTACATGAAGAAGAAGGGATATCACTTTACAATTCTTTATGACACAACTTTAGAGATGACAAGAACTTATAAGGTTAGTGGCTATCCAACAACTTATGTTGTTCGTCCATCTGGTGAATTCTTAGGATATGTACCAGGCTATGTATCTGAAGAACAAATGCGCAATTATATCAAGACAGCACAAGAATAGTAGAAATCAATGTTTGTGAAAAGAAAAAAATTGATTCGTTGAAAACCTTCGAAAGAAGGTTTTTTCTCTTGACACTTTGAAAACGCTCACATATTATTTTGGTGTATCCTGTAAACGTTTCCGTAAACGGTTACGAGTAAAAGGGGTTTGAATGACGACAATAAAAGATATTGCACGCATATCGGGGTATAGCATTGGTACAGTTTCCAGAGTTATAAATAACCATCCTGATGTTAGTGCGGTAGCAAAGAAAAAAATTGAAAAGGTAATCAAGGACGAAAAGTTTGAGCCAAACTCAAATGCGAAACTTTTAAAACAATCTGCGACATCCGCAATTACGATTTTGATTAAGGGATTGCACAATGCCTTCTTTAGTATCATTGTCGAAAAGATGCAAAGCTATCTGCAGGAAAGTGGGGAAGATGTCTCCGTTGTCTACTTGGATGAACTTGAAAACGAAGTTGAAGTGGCAATACGTATATGCAGTGAGAAGAAACCAAAGGGCTTTATCTTCTTGGGTGGAAATCAAAAGTACTTCCGTGAATCATTTACGAGTGTTAAAGTGCCATGTGTATTATGTTCAGAAAGCGCAGCAGGGATGAAGTTTAGTAATCTCTCCAGTTTCACGACAGATGATAGAGAAGCTGCACGTGCAGCAGCGGAATACTTAATCCGATCAGGACACAGAAAGGTTGGCATTGTATGCGGATCTGCTGTCTCTGAGGATGGATCAATTGGTTCCACACGTGTAGAAAGTGCAATTGCAGCGTTTAAAGAACACAAGATACCGTTTGATAAACGCAAGCAATTCGTGCCAGGTAAGTTCTCACTTGAGGATGGATATAATGGAACAATCAAGTTATTGGACCGCTATCCGGAAGTTACCGCAATCTACGCAGTTAGTGACGTTGTGGCAATTGGTGCACTACGAGCAATTAACGACCGTAGGTTAAATGTTCCAAAAGATATATCGATTATTGGTAACGATGGAATCGACTTTGCAAGGTATACAACACCACGTTTAGCTACCGTCGAACAAGATGCGGTGCAACTTGCAAAACGCAGCGTAGATGACTTGTTATTAAGATTAAATTATAATAAACCTGTAATACATGAAATTATTCCATTCCATGTATTGGCGGGAGAAAGTGTTAGTATCAAAAAACCAGTGGAGGAAAAGTAAGATGGCAACAGTAAGTCTAAAGCATGTCCAAAAAATTTACCCAAACAGTGGTGAGGTAAAAAAGAAAAAGAAGGGCGAAGTTAAGAAAACAAACCTAAAGATCACAGATGAAGGTGTGGTTGCGGTTGATGATTTCAATCTAGAAATTGGCGATGAGGAATTCATCGTATTAGTAGGTCCTTCTGGTTGTGGTAAATCTACAACATTACGAATGGTTGCAGGATTAGAAGACATTACACGTGGAGAATTGTTTATTGATGGAAAGTTAATGAACAACGTTTCTCCTAAGGATCGTGATATTGCGATGGTTTTCCAGAACTATGCGCTATATCCACATATGAGTGTTCGTCAGAATCTTGAATTCCCACTCAAGATGCACAAAGTTCCAGCTGATGAAATCAAGGTAAGGGTTGAAGAAGCAGCTGAAATCCTAGACTTAACACCATATCTTGACCGTAAGCCTAAGGCTTTATCTGGTGGACAAAGACAGCGTGTTGCGATTGGACGTGCGATTGTTCGTGATCCAAAGTTATTGTTGATGGATGAACCGCTCTCTAACCTAGACGCAAAATTAAGAAACCAGATGCGTGCTGAAATCATCAAGTTAAGACAGAAGATTAAGGCAACATTTATCTATGTAACACATGACCAGACAGAAGCGATGACACTTGGTGATCGCATCGTTATCATGAAGGATGGTGTTATCCAACAGGTAGGAACACCACAGCAGTTATTCGATCACCCAATCAATGAGTTTGTAGCAGGCTTTATCGGTATGCCACAGATGAACTTCTATAGTGGTGAACTTTTAAAGAATGAAGCTGGTAAGTACTGCGTGAAGATAGAGAATGCTGTGATGGAAGTTTCTGAAGAGAAGCAAGCCATCTTAGCTGAAAAGAATGTACAACCACAGCCAATTACAGTAGGTGTTCGTCCAGAACATATCTCACTTGGTGGTGAAAGTGGAAAGTCAATCGAAGGTACAGTTGATGTAAGCGAAATGATGGGATCTGCAATCCACATACACGTAAATGCATGCGGTAAGGATAGCATTATCATCGTTCCAACATTAGAACTCGGTGGTAAAACATTCAAGATCGGTGATAAGATCAACTTTACATTCGGTGGTAATGTAATGCACATCTTTGGTAGAGAGTCTCACCAGAATTTAGAGTATTAATTTCAAAATTTCATAAAAAAGATATTGAAATTTGAAAGCGCTTTGCATAAAATAAAACTATAGAGTTGTAAACGTTTCCAGTAACGTTTACAAATATATAAACTTTTTCGGGAGGATAACATGAAAAGTACAAAGTTAGCATCACTTGGTTTAGCTGCTTTAATGGGTATCTCTGTATTAGCAGGATGCGGCAGCAAGAAGGAATCAAACGCAACAGCTTCAGATTCTAAGGAAGTTACACTTACAGTGTGGACACCATCTGAAGATCAATCAGAAGAACAGGGCAACTGGCTCAAGAAGCAATTAGATGCTTTCCAGGAAGCTCACCCAGAATGGAAGTTAACATTCAACACAGGCGTATGTCCTGAAGGTGATGCGAAGACATTAGTAGCAGCTGACCCATCAGCAGCAGCTGACGTTTACATGTTCGCAAACGACCAGATCCCAGATTTATTAAAGGCTAACGCTATCGCTGAATTAGGTGGATCTGCAGTAGAAGCAATCAAGAAGAACAACAGTGATATTACTGTTGATACAGTAACTTATGAAAACTCTGTATATGGTGTTCCATTTACAGCAAACACATGGTTCATGTACTATGACAAGCGCGTCTTCTCTGAAGATGATGTTAAGAACTTAGACACAATGCTTACAAAGGGTAAGGTTGGTTTCCCACTCTCTAACTCTTGGTATATTCAAGCATTCTACGCAGCTAACGGATGCACATTATTCGGTGAAAATGGAGCAGATGCTAAAGCTGGTATCGATTTCGGTGGTGAAAAGGGTACAGCAGTTACAAATTACTTAGTTGACTTAGTTCAGAATCCTAACTTCAAGGATGCATATGGTCTAACACCAAGCACATTAGCTGATGGTACAATCAATGCATTATTCTCAGGTACTTGGGATTATAAGGCAGTTGTTGACGCTTTAGGTGAAGAAAACGTTGGTATTGTAGCTCCTCCTAAGTACACATTAAATGGTAAGGAATTACAGTTAAAGGCATTCGCAGGTTCTAAGGCTATTGGTGTTAACCCAACAAGTAAGAATCCAGAAGTTGCAGTTGCATTAGCTTCATTCTTAGGTAGTGCAAAGGCTCAACAAGATCACTACGACTTACGTAATATCATTCCTACAGATACATCATTGAATGTTTCTGATGCATTGGCTAAGGCACAGATGGATACAATGGACTTTGCTTCAATTGTACAGCCACTACAGTCAGGCATGGCTCAATATTGGACACCAGCAGAATCAATGGGTAAGGAAATCGTTGCCGGTACAGTAACACACGAAAATGCTGCTGAAAAGACAGAGAGCATGAACAAGGCAATGAACACTGCTTCCGTTCAATAATATTGCATTACTGATTAAAAGAATGTGGTTGAGATACTTATTTTAACCGCATTCTTCTTCGTTTATAGAATTGAGGTAATCGTATGGAAAATAAAAAGATTCAGGATAAAATCACAGTGTTAAAAGCAATAACATTAGGTGATTTACAAACGAAGCTATCCATCCCGTTTATGGGACTTGGTATATTTTTGAAAGGGCAGAAAATTAAAGGTTGCCTCATATTCCTTCTAGAAGTAGCTTTCTTCTTATATATGGCTACTTCTGGTATTCATGCTTTATCAATGCTACCGTCACTTGGTGAAGAAGCACAGGGTAAAGTGTGGAATGAAGCAAAGCAAATTTTCGAATATTCTGCCGGAGATAACTCACAGCTCATCCTCTTATTTGGTGTTGTAGCATTATTTGTCATTGCTGGATTTATCCTATTATGGGTATTACAAATCAAACATGCATACAAACTACAACTAAAGAAGGAAAACAATGAACACATCAATTCCTTTAAGGAAGATTTGAAGTCTCTATTGGATGGAAACTTACATATTACATTGATGTCATTACCATGTGTTGGTATCTTAGTATTCAATATCGTGCCATTGGTTTATATGATCAGTATGGCATTTACATCTTATTCCAAAGAAGATGAACACTTACAGTTGTTCGATTGGAATGGACTAACACAGTTTAAGCGTGTATTAAACTTCAGCGGTAACATGGGTAAACAGTTCTGGCATGTTCTTGCTTGGACAGTTGTTTGGGCTCTTGTTGCGACATTCTTAAACTACATTACAGGTATGATCCTTGCGATGATTATCAATCGTAAGGAAACAAAGGCAAAAGGATTCTGGCGTTTCTGCTTTGTATTATCTATTGCAGTACCACAGTTTATTTCCTTGATGATTATGAACATCATGTTACAACCATCAGGCGCAATCAACGTGTTACTACAGAATAATGGATTAATCAGTGCACCACTACCATTCTTAACAGATGCGATGTGGGCTAGAATCACAATTATCGTAATCAACTTATGGATCGGTATTCCATATACAATGTTACAGGTGACAGGTATCTTACAGAATATTCCAGGCGAACTCTACGAAGCAGCTCGTATGGATGGTGCAGGACCAGTGAAGATTTTCTTCAAGATTACACTTCCATACATGTTATTTGTTACTACACCATACTTGATTACATCATTTGTTGGTAATATCAATAACTTTAACGTTATCTATCTCTTGTCAGGTGGTGGACCAACATACGTTGGAGATACTGCAGGTCAGACAGACTTGCTTGTAACATGGTTGTACAAGTTAACAATCGATCAACAGTACTATAACCTAGGTGCAGTTATCGGTATCTTGACATTCATCATCTTAACAACAGTCACATTGATCACATATCGTAGATCGAAGTCTTATCAGAATGAGGAGGCGTTCATGTAATGAGTACGAATACACTAAAACGTAATAAAAAGAGCGTATCTAGCCGTGTTGGTAACTTCTTCGTTCATGTATTCCTAGCAATGCTAGCAGCGGTATGGGTATTACCAATTTTCTGGATCATCCTAACTAGCTTTAGAGCTGAGCAGGGATCCTATGTAAGTACATTCTTCCCTAAGGGATATACACTTGCAAACTACATTAAGTTATTTACAGACCGTAACGTCTTAAACTTCCCACGTATGTTTGCAAATACACTTATCATTGCGGTATTTACATGCATTATTTCAACATTCTTCGTATTATCTGTTTCTTATAGCTTATCTCGTATGCGTTTCAGGCTACGTAAGCCTTATATGAACTTAGCGATGATTCTTGGTTTATTCCCAGGATTCATGGCTATGATTGCGGAATACTATATCTTAAAGGCACTTGGTTTAACAGAAGGTTCTGCAGTACGTTTAGCACTTATCATCGTATATTCTGCTGGTACTGGTTTAGGCTTCCAAATTGCCAAGGGTTACTTTGATACAATTCCACGTTCTGTCGATGAAGCAGCGATAATGGATGGTGCTACACAATGGCAAGTATTCACAAGAATTACAATGCCATTATCAAAGCCAATCATTATCTATACAGTTATGACTTCATTTATCGCGCCATGGGTAGACTTTATCTTTGCGAAGGTTATTGTTCGTGCTAACGCAGATCAATTTACAGTCGCAATCGGTTTATGGAATATGTTGCAGAAAGAATATATTAACCAATGGTACACAAGCTTCGCGGCTGGTGCGGTTATTATCTCTCTTCCAATCGCAATCTTATTCGTATACATGCAGAAATTCTACGTTGAAGGAATGTCTGGCGCTGTTAAAGGATAATAAAAAACGGTAGAACCTTTTGGTTCTGCCGTTTACTTTATAAAAGTGTAGTATGATAGATATGAATCAGGAGGATCCACATGAAAACATATATCTTTGACTTGTATGGAACACTCATTGATATTCATACGGAATTACATAATCATAAGGTGTGGAAAGCACTATCAGACATGTATGCATGTTATGGTGCAATCTACACTCCAGAACAGATTAAACAAGCATATTTAAAATTTAATGAAGAAGAGTGGAAGCGAGTAGAAGAATTACATCCTGATACATATATAGATATACAATTTAAAAATGTGTTCAAACGTCTATATGATGAAGCTCCACTTCACAAAAATGTATTACCAATTCAAGACATAGAGACTTGGCTACTCTATGTGGAATTAGAGTTTAGACGTTTGACAAGAGTACGTTGTAAACCATACCGCAATACCATCAAGACATTACAAACATTAAAGCAACAAGGTCATCAGATCATCTTACTATCCAATGCACAGCGTTCTTTTGCGCTAGCGGAGATGGGTATCTGTGATTTAATTCCATACTTTGATTATATGTATATCTCTGCTGATTACGGTATCCGTAAGCCAGAGAAAGCATTTATGCAAAAAGTACTAGATGACCATAAACTAAATGTTTGTGATTGTGTCATGATTGGGAATGAAGTTGGTAGTGATATGCAAGTTGCAGCATCTTGTGGTGTAAGTGGTATACTATTAAATACAGCACATCGCAAAGAAAAAGTAATTCAAAAAGAATTAGAAACGTTACAACAAGAATATCCAGACTTCCAGTATCAAATCGTTACTTCAGGAGATATTTTAGAAATTTTAGGAGAATAAGTTATGCCAACATGGTTAAAAGATGCAGTATTTTATGAAATCTATCCACAGTCATTCTATGATACAAATGGAGATGGTATCGGTGATTTAGAAGGTATCATCCAGAAGTTAGATTATATCAAAGAACTAGGCTGTAATGCATTATGGATCAATCCAATGTATGACTCACCATTTATGGATGCAGGATATGATGTTAGGGATTATAAGAAGGTCGCAGCCCGTTATGGTACAAACGAAGATGCGTATCGTTTATTTGAGGAAGCCCATAAGCGTGGCATCAAAGTATTGCTAGATTTAGTACCTGGTCATACATCTGATGAACATGCTTGGTTTAACGCTAGTAAGCAACCAGAGGAAAATGAATACTCTAGTCGATATGTATGGACAAATGGTGCCTTTGTTGGGGTTAAAGATCATCCATATATGGCAGGTATGTCTGATCGAAATGGTGCCTACATGTTAAACTTCTTTGCGTCTCAACCAGCACTTAACTACGGTTGGTTAGATTGTACAGAGAGTTGGATGTCTGCAGTCGATAGTCCAGAAGCAATCGCTACTAAAGAAGCGATGAAAGATGTGATGCGCTTCTGGCTAGATCATGGAGAGGATGGCTTCCGTGTTGATATGGCAGACTCTCTTGTAAAAAATGATGATAACAAGAAATCGGCGACTGCGAAAATCTGGCGAGATGTTCGTAATATGCTCGATAAAGAGTATCCAGAGGCAGCACTTGTCAGTGAATGGTCCAATCCAGAACAAGCCATCAATGGTGGTGGCTTCCACATGGACTTCTACTTAGATCATTGGCACAATGGATATAACACTTTATTACGTGATTATGAAACAGGTGGGGAAGATAATAGCTTTTTCTTAAAGAGTGGTAAGGGTGATATCTGCCGTTTCTTAAATGACTATATGCCTAAATACAAGGCAACAAAACAAAATGGTTATATCTCAATGTTTACATGCAACCATGACACACCACGTCCTGCCAATACATTAACGCCTGAAGAGTTAAAGATAGCATATGCATTTATCTTAACAATGCCAGGTGTTCCATTTATTTACTATGGTGATGAGATTGGTATGCGCTATATGAAGGATATCTGCTCCAAAGAAGGTGGCTTCCACCGTACAGGATCACGTACACCGATGCAGTGGGATAATAGCGCAAATAAGGGCTTTTCAACAGCGGAAGCACACCAACTATATCTAGCAGTGGATTCAACGGAAGATGCACCAAACGTGGTAGATCAACTCAATGATAAAAACTCCCTCTACGCTACGACAAAATCTCTTGTGGCATTACGTCACATGCATGCAGACTTACAGGCTGACGCAGACTTCAATGTAATTTATGCAGAGAAGGAGAAGATGCCATTTGTATACAAACGTGGAAAGTTGATACTAGCAATCAATCCAAGTGGATTAGAGGAGACAATTTCTCTTGATGAGCTACAAGGTTATAAGCCAATCTATACAATTGGAAAAGCATCTATTGAAGATACAACTCTTACAATCGGACCAAGTTCGTTTGTAGTACTTCAAAGAGGATAAATTTTATGAAGTATGTCAATAATGGCTTACGTGTATGTTGGATTTTTTTCAAGACTGTTTTATGGGAACTATTAACGGAACTGATTAGTGTTATTATTTTAACCGTTTTATTTACAATTAAAATGCTGCAGTTATATGGAAAAAATATGAATTCACAGGATCTTTCTAGTTATATTTTCCATGATTTAGAATATGATCCAGTATTTTTTGGTTGCCTTCTTATACTCAATATTATCTTAATATTAGTCTTATATGTAATATATCATCGTAAAGAACCGGATATGTTACCATTTGAACGTAAGAATTGCATTTCAAAATATATCAAAGGGTATATTTGTGGTCTAATCTTATTTATATTGATTTGGCTTATTTCTCTTGGGCTTGGCGGTTTCCAGGTTGAATTGATATTTAAACATGGAAATATAGCTATGCTTTGTTTATTCTTTGTTGGCTATCTCTTTCAGGGAATGAGCGAAGAGGTACTATTTAGAGGATATCTTTACAAAAGACTAAGCACATTTCTTCCACTTCCAATGGTAATTGCGTTGACAAGTTTACTATTTGCTGTAATGCATTTGGGAAACGATGGAATTTCAATACTAGCATTTATTAATCTTGTTATATTTGGTGTATTTACTGCGCTAATTCGCTATCATTCAAATAGTTTATGGTTCATAGGCGCTTTACATTCTGCTTGGAATTTTATACAGGGACCACTTTTAGGAGTTGCTGTATCAGGCAATGGTAATCAGCAATTTGTTCTTTTTTCAAAACTAAGTGATGCAACTACGCTTATTAATGGTGGCAGTTTTGGTTTAGAAGGTAGTTTAATAACAACACTTATTTTGTTGGTGGCTATTTTTGCAATTACTAAAAAGTTTAGTAGTATTGAAAAACTAATTTGTAAAT
>CALBKL010000051.1 GCA_937895985.1 uncultured Solobacterium sp. | reverse complement strand
GTATATGTGGAGGTTTCTTTCATGTTACAGCTAAAGAATATTGTTAAGAGTTATACGGTAGGGGAACTTACGCAGGTTGCTTTAAAGGGTATTTCCTTAAATTTTAGAGAGAATGAATTTGTGTCAATTCTAGGACAGTCTGGTTCTGGAAAGACAACGATGTTAAATATTATTGGTGGATTAGACCGCTATGATAGTGGCGATTTGGTTATCAATGGTATATCTACCAAGAAGTATAGAGATGCGGATTGGGATGCGTATCGTAATACTTCGATTGGATTTGTATTTCAAAGTTATAATTTGATTCCTCATCAGAATGTACTCTCGAATGTTGAGATGGCACTAACCCTTTCTGGCGTTTCACGTAAAGAAAGAAGAAAACGGGCAGTGGAAGTGCTAAATAAAGTTGGACTTCAAGATCATATCCATAAAAAGCCAAATCAATTATCTGGTGGACAAATGCAGCGTGTGGCAATCGCACGTGCTTTAATCAACAATCCGGATATTTTACTTGCAGATGAGCCAACAGGAGCACTCGATACAGAGACAAGTATCCAAATTATGAATCTTTTAAAGCAGATTGCTGAAGAAAAGCTTGTTATCATGGTGACACACAACCCTGAACTTGCAGAAGCGTATTCAACTCGTATCGTTAACTTGAAAGATGGTCAAATCACAAGTGATTCCAATCCATTTGATGTCCCTGAAGGGAGTGTTGAAGAAAAACTCACGAAGAATCAAAAGCGAGTATCTATGTCGTTTTGGACATCTTTGGGATTGTCGTTTGCCAATCTTCGTACAAAGATTGGAAGAACAATTCTGACGTCTTTTGCAGGTAGTATTGGAATTATTGGTATTGCGTTAATCTTGGCTTTATCAACAGGAATGAATCAGTATATTACACGTGTTCAAAAGGAAACGATGACATCCTATCCAATTACAATTTCTTCGCAGACAATTGATGCAACTTCGATTATGCAGTTACGTACGCAGATGATGGGTTTATCCTCTTCGAAAGAAACACAAGTAGAGGATGGAAAAGTTCATGCAGACTATCAATCATTAAAACAAAGTGATGCAGTTACAAACAATCTGATTCAAAATAACCTAGCTGAATTTAAAAAGTATCTCGATAATCCTGCATCTGAAATTCATCAATATGTTGGTGAAAATGGGATTATATATAGTTATAACGTTAACTTTGATGTGTATGCACAAAATCCAAATCAACAACTCATTAACACAAATATTGAACTAGATGGAGGAAATGGAAATTCGAATCGTCCTCGTATGTTTAATTTTGCGAATATGGGTGTAAATAATCAATCCGCAAAAAACTTCTCTGAAATGGTTGCTGGTACAAATGGGCAGCCAATTTCATCTGTAGTGACAGATAGTTATGATATGGTGGTTGGTTATTGGCCTACGGGTTATAACGAGGTAGTGATGGTACTCAATGAGAACAATAGTATCCCAGTACAATCGATGTATCAACTTGGTTTTATCACCAAGGAACAATATACGTCCGCTAAAAATCAACTTGCGAATAAACAAGATGGAGAAGACTTTACACTTAGTTATGAGGACATGTTACAGAAAACATTTTATCTTGTGCCATCAAGCGAAAACTATGTAAAAAATGAGAATGGTAGTTATAGTCAAATCAAGAATCCAGAGTATGATACCGATGGCTTAATGAATAAATCGATTCCTTTAAAAGTAACCGGAATTATTCGTCCGAAGGAAGATGCGAAAAATGCGACCATCAATACTGTGGTCGCATATACAAATCTTTTAACCAATTATGTGATTGATCGAGCAAATGAATCTGCTATTGTACAAGCACAAAAGAATACTCCGGAAATTAATGTATTAAATGGCGTACACTTTAATGCTACAACGGATGAAGAGAAGATTCAGGATACTAAAGAGTATTTACTAAATCTGAGTGAGGATGAAAAGGCGAATATGTACCAGTTGATTTTGTACTATGATGGAAAGAATCAAAATCAAGAAATTAATGAAGATACAAATAGTTTTGATATGAATGCTTTATCAAAACTATCCATGAATCCACAAAGTGGTATTTCTGGGATGTTGGAAAATTATCTCAATGATAGTCCAAATACAACAACGTTACTTGCAATTTACAATGATTATATCGGCGGTAAATCGTTAGAGAAGAATCTCGCTTCTTTTGGGGCAGTGAGCTACGAATCACCATCCAGTATCAGTATTTATGCAGATAGTTTTGAGAATAAGGATGCGATAGGAAAAGAAATTGAAAAATACAACAATACTGTTGGCGAAGATTCAAAGATTTCCTATACAGATTATGTTGCGTTAATGACATCTTCCTTAACGACAATCATCAATGGTATTTCTTATGTACTGATTGCGTTTGTGGCAGTATCTTTGTTTGTTTCTTCTATTATGATAGGAATCATTACCTATATTTCTGTAATGGAAAGAACGAAAGAAATTGGTATTCTTCGTGCACTAGGTGCATCGAAAAAGAATATCTCGCAGTTATTTAATGCGGAGACATTCATCATTGGTATTTTCTCCGGTATCATAGGGATTGGTATCACGTTATTACTGCTAATTCCAATTAATAATGTCATCCAAACGGTATCTAAAATTGAAGATTTAAGTGCGGTATTACCACTAGAATCTGCAGGAGTATTAATTTTGATTAGTATTATAATCACTGTGATTGGAGGA
>CALBKL010000050.1 GCA_937895985.1 uncultured Solobacterium sp. | reverse complement strand
GGTACCCCAAGATTTCTCATTGCGGTACCCCAACCCCAAGTAATTTTAGAGCGCCCTAAAAATCACACTTCTTATGAGGTGTGATTTTTTTGATCTCTTTATTTTTGATATACAATTTTACCATTAACTATTGTCATGTATACATCTAATGAGCGACAATCTTTTGGATTGGTATGCAAAATATCACCATCGATAACAGCAAAGTCCGCAAGTTTTCCAACTGTAATTGATCCCAAATCATCTTCACGGTAGAAATCATATGCTCCACCAAATGTCCAACTTTCCAGCACCTCTGGTATAGTTAAGCAATTTTCCTGATTGAAGGGATTTCCACCTTCAGGGAATAGACCTGTTACAGAGTAATAAACAGATTCGGGTATATGATCAATAACGAGAGGGAGGTCAGTACCACAGCATAGCGGTACACCATAGTCTTTCATCTTACGGCGATTCCAATAATTTTTTCCACGCTCTAAGCCAATCTGTTTTTTTATCATTCCGACTTTGTCATCGTAGCTAGTGATTGATTGAATTTGTGGATAATATTCGCAAATAATACCAAGGTCTGCCATTCGTTTTAAATCAACTGGATCACTAAATTCTGCTTCCGTTATAGCATGTCGATTCACTAATTTTCCGTTATTATCTTTTTTGCATAAATTAAAGATATTAACAGCTTTTTCGACTGCTCCATCACCTTGAGCATTTAGTGAGAATCGAGTACCAATTTTATCGGCTTCAAGTACTTCATCCTGAATTAACTCCCAATTAATATCAAGTTTACATTTATAATTTTGATTCTCGTATGGTTGCTTTAATAAACCATTTCCCTGAGAAATAGAACCATCTGTCATACGATTAAAACCTGAAAACCGAATAAAATCAGAATTGTAATTGGCCATCATCTTTTTAGCATATTCAAAGTTTGCATTCGCGCCTACTGGTTGGGACATAAAATGTACACGCAAATTTAAATCTTCCTCAGATTCAAGCTCAGACAAGATATTTTGTAAGCCACTGAATTTATCAAACCCAATTTCTTTTACGGAAGTAATACCGCGTGCATTTAACATAGCCATATATTTTTTGAATAAAGGTTTAATAAAATTCTTATCTTTAAGTATTTCGTCTAATAATTTCCAGAATACTTCATTACAATCTGCAGTTAAATCAAAACCATAGTGATTGATTGCGGTTGTATTTAGCCAAAAATGTTCACCGCTTATAGAAAATAGGACAATACGACAATTTGGGAATAATCCTTCTAATTCTTCAGGGCTTGGGGTGTTAAAATTATCAGATATTCCATGACCAAAGATATGATTTTGATGGGAATAGCATGTTTTTAGAACCTCAATAACATCTTTTTCCGTTTTTGCATTTGAAAGATCGATACCGATATATCGCAAAGACCAACCAGTAAAGAATGTGTGTGCATCAAAGAAACCAGGCAATATAGTTTTGCCGGAAAGGTCGTAAACCTTATATTGATTTTCTAATGAAGAAGGAATATAACCTTTTTCGACAGCATGAATTCGATTGTCATGAATAATAATATAGCCGTTAATAACATCTTGTTGATTAGCACAAAAAATTTGATCTGATTTTAAGATATAGTTGTTAATAGACATTTCTCCTCCTGGGTAAAAGCCAAAAAAGCATATAAATATATATGCTTAGTGCAGAGAAATTTGTTTAAAGTGTATATGCTGACTTGAATATAGCATAAAAAATAAATAAATTACAGATTATTCTGATTTAAAAGTTTCGAATCCATACTCAGCTTTATCGCATGGCATATAGGATGTCGTAAATTCAACAACATTTCCACTTGTATCATGACCAATATATTCAAGGTTATAGATGTAACTATCAGAAGATATATCCATAATTTTAGTGATTGGGTGGAAGGCTTTCTGAATAGTTAGTTTTTGCTCAAATGAAATTGGGAAATGTTCCTTTTGTTTCATGTAGTCATAGAGTGAGGCTTTTGAAAAATCATGATCTTGGATATCATCAAAATATTTGAAGGGAAGATAACAGTATTCAAGAGCAATACTTTCATTATCAATTTTACGCAAACGATGTAATGCATATATTTGTTCACTGTGCTCTAAATTAAGTTTCTTTTCAATATAAGTTTGGTCTTTAATGATACCCTCTTCTAAGATAGTGTTTTTTAGTGTTAAGCCATGTTTATTTATAAAAGCTCCCAGGCCGATACTTTTACCTGTAGAATGATCATTTAAATATAAAATTTTATTTGTAATTTTTTTTGTAACAAAAGTACCATTGTTTTTTACTCGAAATAAATATCCTTCGTCAATTAAAGCATTGATAGCATGTTTAACTGTCATGCGATTAATATGATAGAGGGAAGACATTTCACGCTCACTAGGTATTTTTTCTCCTGGTAAATATTCGCCATCTTTAATACGTTGGATGATTAAATTTTTTAATTGGATATACAAAGGAATTTGGTAGTTCATAAATATCACCTAAAATAATTCAAATGAAAAGCGTTCATATTTCATATAGCTTTCGGTAAATGCAACAACATGATTGTGATTATCATAGATGCATCCGGATAATAATGCTACATGTGCATTACTAGAAAGTTCTAATGCATCGCGATAGCTACTTTCTGCCTCGATAACACGAATTCTTTGCGTGGTTCTAAAGAATTTAATGTTAAATTTTTCTACTAAGATATCATTTAAATTTTCAATATAAGATTTATAATCTATTAACTCGGGTGCTAAATTTGTAGGAATGAAACAGTAATCCATACATATTGGCTCATGATCGGCAATTAGTAAACGCTTAATTTCAAAAAACTTAGTACCAAGTGGTAAATTTGTCTCTCGACATAAATATTTATCAGCTTCAATCTCAACAAACTTCAATAATTTCGTTTCGTATGTAGATGCATTATCTTTAATTATTTCTGATATGAGACGAATAGTATTAACATTTTTTGTAATACGTTGTTTAGCAACAAAATAACCAATTTTAGGTACCACATAAATAATTCCCATTTCTTCTAAAATTTTCATAGCAGACCGGAGCGTCAAACGCTGAATTGAGAATAATTCACATAGTTCACGTTCGCTTGGAAGTTTATCTCTATATTTCAAATGGTGATCAGCGATATATTGCCGAAGTTCATTACTGATCATAATATCCAAAGTCATAACTTTCATGAACTTATTTTAACAACTTTATATACTTTTTATCAAATACATATATGTAAGGGGTTGCAAAGGTAAGATATGCTGGTATAATAAAATCAAATAGTGGTATATATGTAAACCAAAAGGCAGAGAGGGGTTTAAAGTGTAGATATGCCACAAGAAAAAGGAGGATACATAATATGTCTAATCAGAACACCCAAGATTTGAAGCGCAAACTTGGATTAGGTGCAGTTATTGCACTTGGTGTTGGAACAACAGTAGGATCTGGTATTTTCTCATCCTTATCAGAAGTAGCTGGTGCAGCGGGAAGTAGTTTAACGCTAGTATTAGCATTTTTGATTGGTGGTTTGTTACAGATTCCAGCAAATTTTTGTTATGCAGAACTTGCATCAGCATTTCCTGAAGATGGTGGACAATACGTCTATTTCCGTGAAGCTGGTTCTCGTCCGTTAGCTTTCCTATGCGGATGGATTAGCTTCTGGGCAACTGACCCTCCATCAATCTCAATTATGGCTTTAGCAATTGCAAACTACCTAGGATTCTTCTTGCCAGTTCATGGTCTAATTTTAAAATTAGTTGCAGTTACATTAGTAATTGTATTCATGATTATCCATATTCGTAGTGTTGAAGGCGGAGGAAAATTCCAGACAATCATTACTGCATTAAAGATTCTTCCTTTTGCATTAATTATTGGAATTGGATTATTCAATATTAACTCTAATTTATTCTTATCAAGTAAACCATTAGAAGGTGCCGCAACAGGGTTTGCAGCATTGTTAGCAGGAATTTCTGCAACAACATGGTCTTATGATGGTATGGGTGCAGCTTGCTATATGTCTGGTGAAATAAAGGAACCAGGTAAGAACTTACCAAAGGGATTAATTTTAACTGCTGTAATCGTACTTGCGTTATATGTTAGCTTAACAGTAGTCTCCTCTGGTTTATTATCAGTTGAGGAACTAGCTGCTTCAGAAGCACCAATCGCTTTACTAGCATCTAAGATTCCATTAATTGGTAATGCAGCAGGTATCATTGTGGCTATTATGGCTATTATCGTTGTAATTGGTTCGCTTTCAAGTTGTATTATGTTCCAGCCTAGAATTGAATATGCAATGGCAAAAGATGGTTTGTTCTTTAAACAATTTGCACAGGTACACCCAAAATATGAAACACCAGCATTCTCAATCGTTGTACAGTGTATCGTTGCTATCATCTTGATTTTTGCGACGAACTTGTCTGATTTATTGGGCTACTTTACATTAGTAGCATTATTAAAGAACTTCTTAACATTTGGAACAATCTTCGTATTACGTAGAAAGGAACATTACAAACCAGTATACCGCATGCCGGGTGGAGTATTAATGCCAATCATTGCAATGTTTATGACAGGCACTCTCATTTGGTCAACATTCATCTGGGCTCCAATTCCTGGTTTGATTTGCGCAGGTTTAGCTGTTGGAACAGGACTACCAGTTTACTATTTCTGGGAAAATCAAAACAAACAAAGAAAAAATGAGGCTGCTATATGAAATTAGCAGCAATTGGAAGTAACTGTGTTGACTATTATCAAAATATGAATGGGGGTACCGCCTTTCCTGGCGGTGGCCCCGTTAATATGGCTGTGTATACAGTACGATTAGGAGGAAAAGCCTCATATATTGGTCCCGTAGGAAATGACGAATTTGGACACGTAATGTACGATGCAATCAAAAGTAAAGGGGTTGATGTAAGTCACTTGCAATTTAAAGAAGGAAAAACAGCAGTTACACAGGTTGAACTTATTGATGGGGAACGAGTTTTTGGCGACTATGATGAAGGGGTTCTATCAGACTATCATTTGTCAGAAGATGATATTTCATTCATATGTAAACATGACATCGTAATATGTGATCTCTGGGGGAAGGTTGAAGGCTATTTTGAGGAGTTGCACCGTAAAGGAATTCTAACAGCTTTTGATTGTGCAACAAGACCAGATGATGAAGCATGTAAAGTTGCAATTCCACATAGTGATTACGTATTCTTCTCTAATGATGAAAGTTCAATGGATCAGCTAAAAGAACAGATGAAGGAAATCTATAATAGAGGTCCTAAACTTGTTATAGCAATGCGTGGAGAAAAAGGTAGTCTGTGCTTTGATGGGATAGATTATCATGAAATGGGCATTGTTCATTGCGATGACGTGGTGGATACGATGGGGGCAGGAGATAGTTATATTGCAGGCTTCCTAAATGCAATCATACGTGGTGAGTCTATTATTGAAAGTATGCATGCAGGTGCAGAAAATGCAACTGAAACAATAAAATATTTTGGAGCTTGGTAGATGGCAATTATCAGAATGACATTTTATTCCACTGCGTTAAAGTTGACAACAAACTGCAATATTTTAATGCCTGATAATTCGAATGATGTAACACCAATCAAGAATGGGCAATATAAAATTTTGTATCTCTTACATGGCTTATCTGGAAATGCTGAGGAGTGGCTGCGTTTTACAAAATTAGAATATTACGCAAAGAAATTTGGCTATATTATTGTTATGCCTGAAGTAGGAAGAAGTTTTTATACAAATATAGATGGGATTAATTATGCAAAATATATTGCTGAAGAACTTCCTAATTATCTAAAGCAGTGGTTTAAGATACCTACACAAAAAGAAAATACTTTTATTGCAGGAGAAAGTATGGGTGGCTATGGAGCGCTAAAGATTGGTATGACCTATCCAAGTCAATACACATCAATTGCGGCTTTGTCTCCTGTAATTCATTTAGAAGAATTGCGTTGCATGGTTGAGGATAAGATATTCGAAGAGATGGATACGACGGAAATAGATAGAATAATTAATCAAAAAGATTATTTTGATATCTATAAATATCTAGACCATGATTCAAATAATATTTACCCATCTCTTATTCAGATCTGTGGAACGGAGGATTTCTTGATTGAGAGCAATCGTAAGTTCTATGGATTTGCAAAGAATAAGATAGATATTACTTATCGAGAGTTAAGTGGTGATCATGAGTGGCCTGTATGGGATATTGCAATACAGAAAGCTCTACAATATTTTGAAAAATATGATATTGATCACTTTAAACTATATTGAGAAAGGGAGAGATTAGATATGATAACAACAAATTTATGGAAAGAAGACGAAGGTGCTAATCTCCGTAACTTTCATGAAGATGAAGATTTAAAAAGTGTAAATGGTGCTTTAGCACTACGAAAAGATATTGAAAAAATTATTGATCAAATTTGGAACGAAGGATTTGATAATATTTTCTATATTGGTATAGGAGGAACATATGCTTCCGCAATGCAGGTTGAAGTATATATGCGTGGTAGGAGTAAATTGCCTGTCTATGTAGAAAACGCAGCAGAATTTCTAACAACGGGGAACAGACGGTTTACTAACAAATCAATTGCAATTTTATCATCTGTATCTGGTAATACACTAGAAATGATTGAACTTGTAGATAAGGTACATGAAATTGGTGGAAAGGTATTTAGTTTTATTGATACCCCAAATACAGTTTTAACGCAACCGGATAAACAAGATTACCTAATTTTGTATCCGAAAAATGAGCAGTTAAAATTTTATATGACAGCAAATTATTTTATGTTTAAAAATGGTGAGTTTTCCGAATATGAAGACTATAACCAAAACATGGAAGAAAATTTAGCAAAGGTATTAGTTAATGTAGAAAAGCAAGTAGATGCATGGGCATATCACTATGCTAAACAAAAAGTAGAATTTTTGGATAAACATCCAGATTTACCACACTATTTTATAGGTGCAGGTAATCAGTATGGTGCAACATATTCCTATGCAATGTGCTATTGGGAAGAGCAAATGTGGATACGAACAAAGTCTATTAGTTCTCCTGAATTTTTTCACGGAATGCAAGAAATCATAGTAAAGGATACACCAATTACCTTATTCATTGGCGAAGATGAACAAAGACCATTATCAGAAAGAGTAGCAAGATTCTTGCCTCAAGTAAATGCCAATTACGTCATTATTGATACAAAAGAATTTGAATTGAGCGGAATTAAGCAAGAATATCGTGGTAGTATATCCCATCTTGTCATGCATGCAGTTAACAATCGTGTGGATGCATACATGGAAAAGTTCTTAAGACATCCTTTAAGTATTAGAAGATATTACCGTCAGTTTGATTATTAACATAATTTTTGAGATAAATAATAAATATTATCGGTTTAACCGATAATATTTATGTTTTATATCATATTTTTAATAGGTAGAGAAACATCAGTTTTCATAAAGATAGATAGGAGAGAATTTTATGAAATTTGGGTTATTTACATGCGGATACCAAAGATTTGATATTGAAAAGGCATTTCAAGATGCACAGAGATTTGGATATGACTATATTGAATTATGGGGTGCAAGACCACATGCATATCCTTATGATCTTGAAATATGTACAAATAGAATCATTGAATTAATAAAGAAATATAATATGCCTGTAACTGTATATACACCAGAATTAAACGCATATCCATTTAATTTAATGTGGGAAGATGAAAGCATGCGTGATAATTCTTTGGAATATGTATATAAATCTTTAGATTTTGCAAAAGCTATTGGGGCAGAATACACCTTAATCTCAGCTGGGCATGCTGGGTTTGAAGCTACTGAAGAAATAATAAAAGAACGTTTATATGATAGTTTAGAGAAGGTAATAGCGTATGCAGAAAAAGTTGGTATAAAAATTGTGTATGAACCATTAACAATTTATGAATCCAATGTTACTACTACATCAAATCAGTTACTAGAAATATGTAATCATTTTAATTCACCGTATTTTTATGGAATGAATGATATTGTTGTCCCATATATTCAAGGGGAGAATATAATTTCGTTTAATAAGAAGCTTGGAAATAAGTTAGTACATATGCATATTGTTGATAGTGACGGACAATCCGAAGATCATTATTGTCCGGGCTACGGTAATTTGCCGTTAAAGAATTTTATGCAAGAACTAAGTCAGAGTGGATATGATAAGACAGTAACAATTGAGTTAGTAACAAAATATCTAAATGAACCTAGTATTTACGCAAAACTAGCAATTGATAATTTAAAAGAAGGACTATAAATATGTGGATGAATGATTTATGGCACAAAGATAAAGTCATTATAGGAATGCTTCATCTAGACGCATTGCCTGGAGATCCAAGATATACTTCTAGTGATAGTCTAGATATAATTGTTGAACATGCAAGAATGGATCTAAAATCACTAATTGATGGTGGAGTAGATGCAGTATTAATATCAAATGAGTTTAGTTTTCCATATCAAAGAAAAATGGATTATGTTACTGTTGCATGTATGGCAAGAATTATTGGAGAACTGAAAAAAGATATTACAGTTCCTTTTGGAGTTGATGCTATATCTGATGGAACCGCGACATTGGAACTTGCTAGAGCTGTAGATGCTGATTTTTGTAGAGGTACGTTCTCGGGTGTGTATGTTGGGGATGGTGGCTTTTATAATAATGACATTTCTAAACTCTTAAGAAGAAAAACGGAACTACATTTAGCTAATCTAAAGATGCTTTATTTTATTAATCCAGAGTCTGACAAGAATTTAGATACACGAGAACTGGCTGAAATCGCAAAATCGACAGTGTTCAAAACGGGAGCAGATGGATTATGTATATCTGCTAGTGCGGCAGGACAAGATGTTAATGAAAATTTAATTCAATGCGTTAAAGATGCATGTCCAAGTGTTGCAGTGTTAGCGAATACAGGATGTAGACCTGAAACAATAGAATCCAAATTAAAGTGTGCAGATGCTGCAGTTGTTGGGACATATTTTAAGATTGACGGTAAATTACAAGATAGTAATGGAAATAATTTAAGAGTA
>CALBKL010000049.1 GCA_937895985.1 uncultured Solobacterium sp. | reverse complement strand
TATAATACTCACCGAAGTCAAACCCACAAGCAACATGTTTTACTCCAACAAGATCTGCTACATACTTTGCATGTTTTGCTAGATGTAGTGCATCTTGTTTTTGTTGTTCTGTATGAATAAACGAACAACATGCATTCATACCAATTAAGCCATCTTTACTTGCAATAGCACGAATCTGTTGATCTGTAAGGTTTCTTTCCACAAAACAACGACCCTTTGCATTTGAGTGGGTAGCAATTACCGGTTGCGTTGAACAGGATAGAATATCCCAGAATGTCTTCTCATTTGCATGAGATACATCCACAATCATATGTAATTCATTCATCTTTGCAATTGCTTGCTTACCAAGTTCTGTTAACCCTCTTGTAGGATCACCTGAGTTGCCTGTCGCAAGTGCATTTTGATCATTCCAACATAGTGAACCAATCCGATTACCCTCGTCGTATAACCATTGAATCTTCTCTTCTACATCTTCATGAATACCACACATTCCCTCAATGGTCATTAAGAATGCTGTCCCCTGTTGCTCATCATCTAAATCATCCTTGGTATAGATAACTTTATATCCAGAGGCAGTAATATCATTCTTCACTTTCATAACAACATCTTGCATCTCTTGCCAGCTCTCTGTTCCTACAAAGAAACTAGCTGCAGAAGTATATGCAATCTGCCCTTGTTTAAAACGAGTACTCCAATCTTTCTTTAAGATGGATGTTTTACCATCTGTGTAAAATGGTTTAATAGCTTCTGCTAAGTCCGCATGTAAATCAAAGATTTTCATAGTCTTTCCCCTTATTGATATCGTATAAAATCTTCATTCCCTTAAATGCTATATCCGCATCGTATGCATTAATCTCATCTGTTTCACTTGCGATAATCTTACCTAAACCACCTGTCGCAATAACCATGCATGATGGATCATTGAGTTCCTTCTTCATTGTTTTAATAATGTGTTCTACAGAACCGATATAGCCATATACAACACCTGCTTGCATACCTTCAATTGTATTGGTACCAAGTACAGACTTTGGCTTTACAATCTCAATTTCCGGTAACTTAGCCGTCATAGAAGTTAATGCATTCAGACTGATACCTAAACCTGGCTGAATTACAACATAGCGGAAGACACCATTTTGATCAATGTAGTCATAGGTCGTTGCAGTACCAAAGTCTACAATAATGCATGAGCGATGAAACGTATTCCATGCATAGGTTGTGTTCACAATACGGTCTGCACCAATTGACCTAGGTGCCTCTGTATCAAGTTTGATATCCATCTGCATCTCATTTGTTACAATCATTGGTTTTTGATGTAAATATTTAATCACTGCAGAAGTTAATGAATACATTAGTTTTGGTACAACGGAAGAAATAATAATGCCAGTAATATCCGCAGCTTTTAACTGTAATGTATTTAAGAATGTTGTAATGAAGAAACCGTACTCATCACTAGTACGTGTCGTTTGTGTCATAAGACGATAACGACCAACAATCTTTTCTCCATCAAGAATTCCCATGGAAATATTTGTATTTCCAACATCAATTGTTAATAACATAGTTGTCCTCACTTCTTTAGGCAATGGCGCAATATTTCTTTCGCTGTTTCATCTTTGGATAATAATCCTAAATCTTCTACACTTGTTGGTGAAATGATTTTGACAATATTTGTATCTACACCAAAACCAGCGCCAGGTTCACGGATACTATTTGCGATAATATAATTTGCATTCTTTTCTTGTAGCTTCTTTGCGGCGTTTTCTAATAAATTCTCTGTTTCCATCGCAAAGCCAATTACTATCTGGTCTTCACGCTTCTTCTGTCCGATTGTTAGAAGAATATCCTGTGTGCGTTTAAGAGCGATGGATAAATCACCATCTGTCTTTTTGATTTTCTGTTCTGCCTTTTCAATCGGTGTATAATCCGCAACTGCCGCAGACATGATTAGAACATCAGCTTTTTCGAAATTATCAATAACACTCTTAGCCATATCAGCTGCACTTGTCACAGCTACTACATCAACACCATATGGTTTTGGTAAGTTTGTCTTCCCTGAAATTAGTGTTACCCTAGCACCTGCATTACGTGCTTCCTTTGCTAATGCATAACCCATCTTTCCAGTTGAATGATTTGTAATATATCGTACCGGATCAATCTCT
>CALBKL010000048.1 GCA_937895985.1 uncultured Solobacterium sp. | reverse complement strand
GTTGATATATTGTTTTGGTGGAATTTGCAGATTGTTTTTAAATAAGTTCTGTAGTGTACTTCGTGAGATAGCAAATCGATCACAAATTTGTTCGATTGGCAGTGGTTCTAAAATATGTTTGTGAATGTATTCGAGAATTTCTTCTACAAGACGATCTTCAAAATGTTGGTTAACGGGTGTGATAGGCTTAGGTAACTTCTTTGCGTTGGCGTACATGTGGAAGGAAATCAAGATTTGCTCTAGGCAGGATATCATTCCATCGTACTTAAATGGATTGGCCTGTTCGGAAGTCGATACGAAGCGGTTGATATCATCCTGCATCTCGCGGGTACAACTGATGACACGATTGGAAACTAAATCAGTATGAACACCATCTGCCGCAAAGATAACTGTTAAGTATGAACAAGGATTATCTGAAGATACCTTTTGGTCATGAAATTGACCAGGCACATATAACATGCATTCATTCATGCCAATCGTATAAGGCTTACCATCAACAGTTGTATCCAAAGAGCCTTGATCAACGAAAGTTAATTCATAATAATTATGTGTCTCTCCTAAAAAGGAGTATGCTGGGCGTTTTACAACGTAATAATAGGCAATAATTTCAGAGATACGAATTTTAGGTGAAATACTTTCATACACAAATGGGCTTGGTAATGTGTAGGTTGTTTTTGTCGCATGTTTAGGAATGTACAAGCTATAAACAACATGCTCACTCATTGAAGTGAGATTGAAATAAACATCAGGTTCAATCCGTACACGGCGGTGTAGTGCAAAACTTTCGATTGAATCAACCTCTGGGACACGAACAACACCAAGCATGGCCATTCCTTCAGATGCCTCCAAATAGACAGATTGATTATAGGAATGGAGGGCGTGAATTTCCTTTGTTGAAATTGTAAACTCTTCAATAATGAAATCTTCATCTGGAATATTTGGAACAATCGTACCAAATTTAACGAAATTAGAACTAGTGGTCTTACTAATCATATTTCATCATCTCCTTACCTGTAAAATAGCACACTTTAAATGCGTTTTAAATCACAAATCAACAAAAAGATTATTTTTCATTACCGAAAAATACACTAGTTTTGAGCAAAAATGTAAATATTATGTGACACTTAATGTTAATATATACACATGAGAGCGCTTTCTGTTTTTAGGGATAGCGCATATACTCGAAGAGAAAGGAGTAAGGAAATGCCAGATATTGTACTAACTAGAATTGACAATCGTCTAATTCATGGACAGGTGGCAACACAATGGTCCGGTTCAATTGGCGCTAACTTAATCTTGGTAGCAAACGATGATGTAGCTGCAAATACATTCCGTCAAGGATTGATGGATATGGCTGCACCTTCATATGCACAGACACGTTACTGGACAATTGAAAAAACTATTACAACTATCCACAAGGCTTCTCCATCACAGCACATCTTTATCGTCTGTGAGACACCTACTGACGTGTTACGTTTAGTTGAAGGTGGTGTTCCAATTAAGAAGGTAAACATTGGTAACATGCACATGGCTGAAGGAAAACGTCAGGTCGCTACTAGCGTTGCTGTTGATGATGTAGATGTAGCAGCATTCAAGAAGTTACAGGAACTCGGTGTTGAGTTAGAAATCCGCAGAGTGCCGCAGGAACACGCTGAAGACATCAGCAAGCTCTTTGGGTAAAAATCATTACAGCCGTTTCACTACAGAAAATCTATTTTAAGGAGGATTGAATCAAATGGTATTACAAGCATTATTACTTGCTGTAGCAACATTCATCTTTGCAATTGACCAATTCTCACTGACTGAGCTTTTATATCGTCCTATTATCGCTTGCCCAATTATTGGCTTGATTTTAGGTGATGTAAAAACTGGCCTTGTCATCGGTGGTACATATGAACTGATGATGGTTGGTAATATGCCAGTCGGTGGAGCACAGCCACCAAACGCTGTATTAGGTTCTATTGTAGCAATGATCTTTGCTGTTAAGTCAGGATTACCTGTTGACCAGGCTTTAGGTCTAGCAGTTGTATTCTCTGTATTTGGACAGTATGTCGTTACATTTACATTTACATTTATGTCATACATCATGGCTAAGGCTGATCAGGCTGCTGAAAATGCAGATCCAGCTGGAATCACTGGTGTAAACATTCTATCAATGTGCATCTTAGGTGGTCTCTTCGCAGTTCTAGCACTTGTTGCGTTCTTCGGTGGAGATGCTGCTAGTGCAACATTAAAGAGTTTCTCTGAAAATGCTTCATGGTTCATGGGTGGCTTAGGTGCTGCTGGTAAGATGATGCGTTACGTAGGTTTCGCAGTATTACTAAAGATCATGCTTGCAAACGACATGTGGGGTATCTACTTCGCAGGTTTCACAGCTGCTGCTATTCTTGGAAACATCAAGGCAACATCTGGTGCAACATTAATTCTTGTAGCATTTATCGGCTTTGCAATCGCAATGTACGATTACAATACAAATGTTAAGATCAAACAATTAACATCTAATAACGGAGGTGCTGGAGATGGAATCTAATTTCAATTTAGCATATAAGGACACTGCTCCTGCTAAACCACTTACAAAAGCAGTTTTAAATAAGATGGTTTGGCGTTCTCTAAACTTACAGGCTTCCTTTAACTTCGAAAGAATGCAGGCTGCTGGTTGGTTATGGGGAATCTTACCTGGTTTGGAAGCTATCCACACAAACAAGGATGACTTATCCACATCCATGACTCACAACCTTGAGTTCTTCAATACTCACCCATTCTTAGTAACATTCGTTATGGGTATCGTATTATCTATGGAACAACAGAAGGCTGATATCAACTCAATCCGTGCTGTTCGTGTAGCAGCTATGGGTCCTTTAGGTGGTATTGGTGATGCATTGTTCTGGTTTACATTGGTTCCTATCACAGCTGGTATTACAGCTAACTTAGCAATTGGTGGAAACTTATTTGGACCAATCTTGTACTTCATCATTACATTCGGTGTACAGATGGCTCTTCGTTACTGGTTAATGTACTGGTCATATGACATGGGTACAAAGGCTATCGAAGTATTGACTGCTAACGCTCGTGAATTCACACATGCTGCTTCTATGCTTGGTGTATTCGTAGTTGGTGCATTGACATGTAACTATGGTGCAACATCTCTTGGCATCATGATTCCTAACGGAACAAAGATTAATGATGCTGGTGAAGTAGTTGAAAACTTTATCGACCTCCAGGGCTTATTAGATGGTATCTTACCTGCTCTTATCCCATTAGGATTAACATTAATGTGCTACACATTAATTAAGAAGAAGAACTGGTCACCAACTAAGTGCATTATGCTCTTACTCGTTATCGGTATCGTTGGATGTGTATTTGGAATTTGGGCTGGAGACTATAAGGTTCCAGAACTTCTAAGTTCATTTATCAAGTGGCATAAATAATCATGCATAACGAAAGGGACACCTATCGGTTGTCCCTTTTGTTCTAAATATAGATTATTGTTTGTTTTGGTTCTTTAATTCTTGTTCATATTTATCGTAATACATTCTCTGTACGTCATCGCTAAGAGGTAGTTTCTCATCTGGAGTACGTTTCTTGATATGGGTAAAATATCCAATGGTGGCTGCGATAAATATGAATAAGGCAATTCCTGTTGCGAAAATAGACATAGGTATGTGTTAACTCCTTGTGTGTCTATTATAACAGTGTTTTTCGTGATATTCTTGAAATACGGAGGTTGGTTATGGAAAATCGCTTATTGGTATTTGGTGTTCTGTTGATTATTGGGATCGTTCTATATGTTGCATGGATGTTCTTTGCGCAAAGACAAGTCATGTATATGTCTTTACTGCTATATCGTCAAGGTGATGCGGACCGGTATCTAAACGAATTAAATTCATTATCCAGTCGTTTGTTCTTTAACAAGAAGTTACGTACACTAATGGCAATTGACGCAAATCTTATCAAGGGTGATAAGGAACAACTTAATAAACTATTCGAAAGAGCGGCGGCTTATAGATTGAGTTCTTCTGATCGTGTGCTGGTATTACAGAAGGAACTATTATTCCGAATCGCACAAGAAGAAGATGAGAAGGCAGCAGAGTCTTATACGGCAATTCATAAAGCATATGATAAGTTAACGGATAAGCAGAAAGAGAAGTATTCTGAAATCCTAAGAGAAGTTGAATATCCATACACAATCCATGTTATGCATGATGGTAAGTATGCATCAGAATTAATGGAACGTGGTGATACAATTACGGATGTCGTGCCTGCTGGGGTATGTTATTTAAGAGCTGCACAATCGTATTGTTTAAAGGATGATAAAGACCGTACGGAGCGTGCACTAAACCATGCAGGTAAAAAGTTGAAGGATACAACATATTATCCGGAAATTCAAAAAATTTTACAAACACGTAATTTCAATGATGTCTTAAAATATAAAATTTAATGCATGATATGAACATGCGGGATTCAATAGGGAAGAATCACAGAAATATCTGTCTCTCTTCTCTTTTATTATGGAAGAGTTGTACAACAAAAGTTTTATGTTTAAATATGCATTAAACAATATATTTATGCATATCTTTGTTTCATGTAAATTCTATGAAATTTAATGATTTCTTAAAAAATAAAATTTAATATATGTTATTATATATATGTGACTGAACGGTGGTCAGTTTTGACATCAGTCATGAAAGTGGGTGGAATTTTGAAAAAGATTATATCAATGCTTTTAGTGTTATGCCTATCTGGCTGTACTGTATTAGACTTTGTGACAGATGATAATCAAAATCAAACAATTAATTCTTATAAGAATGATTATAAAGATACGAATACTACAACAGAGAATCAGACACAAAATAAAAATGGCTTCACTGTAAAAAATAAAGATGATAAGAACCAAACCAGTAACAACCAGTTAAAAAATGGTTTCCAAACTGTAGATAAAAATAAGTTGAATACGAAATCACTTTATTTGTATTATTACGAGCAGTTATCAAGTACACAGAAGGCAATATATGGGGAGCTTTATGATGTACTTCAGAAGCCTGTTTCTGAATATTCGTTCAAGAAGCTTGCAAAAAAAGAAGATTTTGCGACGGCGATTCTAGCGTTTAACTATGACTTCCCTGAAGCGTATTGGATGTGGGACTATCGTTACTGGATAGATGATTATGGAAAAGTTACGAAGGTTAAATTTCAGGTGCCAGAAAATTACGCTGAAACGCAAGCTCAAGTTGACCAGATTGTAGATAATGTAGTTGGGGCTGTCGCAAACGCAAGTGATTACGAAAAGATTAAGTATTTCTATGATTGGATTATTAACTGGACAATTTACGAAGATAATGAATGCGACCAGTATTACACAAGCGTATTCCTATACAGAAAGAGTATCTGCGCTGGTTATTCAAGAGCCTTCCAGTATCTCTGCAAGAAGGCAGGAATTAAGTGTGCTACAGTTCGCGGTCAAACAGATGAAGCGCACGCTTGGAACTTTGTAGAATTAAATGGTAAGTACTACTGGGTTGATGTAACTTGGGGTGATCCAGTCAATGATGATGGTAGTCAGTCACTTGTTTACTATTACTTCATGGTAACGGATGAAGTGCTATTCCGTACACATTATTCCTTAAATGGAACAGTTGTAATTGGTGATTCTTCATTTGAAGCATTCAAATTCCCAAAGTGTACAGATAACTCTCTTTCATACTATGTTCAAAATGGTGCGTATTTCCAAACATACGACTACTATGCAATTAGAGACTATGTGTTGCAGAAGCTGAATGAAGATCCGTACCAAAAGATTTCGTTCCAGATTGGTGACCAAGCATCTTTCCAAGTAGCAGTTGAGCAATTATTATCGCAAAACTATCGCTATATTACGAATATCTTTAGCGAATATTTCCCAGGAAGATATTGGTATAATGCAATTACGAAAGATGATGTTGGTGTCATCACTGTACAAATCGTTTCATAAAAATAAACTGTGTAATCTTTCGACAAATTGTCTTGAGGTTACACAGTATTTTTGTAGAAAAGACTTTGGAAGTATCCTAAGTCCAATTAAAATGTTATCTCCTCTTGGTGAGAACCATACATATACTCATCGACAGTATAGATGACACGGTCTTTGACAAGAGATACTGGATCATTATGTAAAGTACCTTCACGTACCTTTGTGTATGCGATTGGCATAAATTGACTCAATAGTCCAAGAGGTACACCATTCTTAAAGTTTTCGAATAAAACTTTTTGCGCAGCAACAACTTCATCAACTGGCATGTAGTAACGAGAACGATCACTAAAGGAGAACTTACGCTTGTACGCAATTTCTTCAGGAGTACCGTGATAATGCTTGATATAGTACTTTGGATTTTTTAGCATTGCCTCATCAAGCACCTCGATAAAATGACTCTGCTTTTCAGGGTGACCTTTTAATAGTTCCTTTTCTGCATACGCTAATGCAAATAAAGCCTCACGCATCATGTAGGTTAGACCAGGGCCAACCTTTAAGATACCAACTCCATCTTCAACAAGTTCACGAAGACTGATTTTTGTTTGATAGTCGGTAGAGTGTCCTTCAAATACAAGATTATTATACTCTTTAATAGAAGCCATTAGGTCGACTGCTTTTGAACGGTCGTAAGGTGTACAACCAGCATCTTTTTCCTCAACACCAGGTTGTACAACAACACCGATAACGTGTTTCCACGCTTCATCTAATTGATGGTCATGGAATGCTTTCTCAAATGTCGCAACTGTTTGTTTGAAGTCGGAAACCTTTGTGACTTGCAAACCGGTTTCTACTGCTTCTTGAGAACCACCTGGAATAGGCACTTCAGAGCCAACAATATAAACAGGATGTAATGCGTCAGGATTATCTTTCAGAAGTTGTTGGTAAGCTTTCTCCGCTACAACAGCAAGTTCTGCACCACGTCTAGCAATGATTTCATCGCTTAAGCGAACATTTGGATCATCACTTGCGACTTTCATTGATGTATCAATATGAATCTTTGTAAAGCCAGCAAGAACAAACTGGCGGATTAATTCAGAAGCTTCTTGCATTGCTTTTTCTTCATCGTATTGTACGAATGTTAGTGGACCTAAGTGGTCACCACCTAAAATGATACGGTCCATAGGCAAATCTTCAAGTTTTGCAAGTTTCTCGACAAACTGCATAAAATCTTTAGGCTTCATACCGGTATAGCCACCATATTGGTCAACTTGGTTTGCTGTTGCTTCAATAAGCAATACAGAATTCGTTTCTTTTGCACGTTGCATACATGCACGTAATACCAATTCATTTGCAGTACAAGCAGAGTAGATACCAACAGCTTTACCTTGTTTCTGCAAACGAACAATATGTTTCAATGGATGTTCTCTCATGATAAAATCCTCCTACTGAAATTATACAGCAGCGTAGATGAATTAATTGTTAATGAATTTGTATTTTTAGAGGATATAATAGATATATCAGTATAAAAATGCAAATTGTTTCTGATATTGGAGAAGTTATGATAAAAGCATATACGCAAGAAGGTACAAAGCATGTAAACCAAGATGTTTTCGGCGGGCAAGGAAATATGGTATGGGTAATCGATGGAGCTACACCTCTTTTCGGTGATGATTTTCTTGGCGGAAATGATGTACAGAAAACCGTAAGAAAGATATCGGATGCGCTAAAGAGATATGCAAATGATGAAGATTCTTTAGCGGATATTTTATTTCATGCATGCAAGTCTGTTGAAAAAGAATATAGTAAGGCAATTTCCGGATATGATTTAATTGAGAAATATAAACTTCCTTCTTTTGCGATAGTTATTGTTAGAGCAAATAATAATACTGTTGAATGGTATGGACTAGGCGATTGTGAAATATACATGCATGATACAGTTTATCGTGATGAGTCTTTTGATAGAATCAACAAACGAAATCAAAAGAAAGTAAAAAATAAGTTGGCATTACATCGTGAAACAAGAATGTTATTAAATAATGAAAGCCACCCAGAAGGATACTGGATTGGGTCGTTAGATGGTGTTGGATGTATGCATGGGAAATGTGGTAGTGTTACTGGTAAAGATATCAAGAGTATTTATCTCTATAGTGATGGAATGTCTACTGTATTACAGGATAAAGCTGTGATGAAGAATGATTATGATATTGATAGTTCTATTTTTGAAGAATACATACAAAAGAACCGTTCTTTAACAACCGATGATATTACAATTCTTCAGTTGCGCTTGAAAGGGGAATAAGATGATTAAGGGAATTTTATTTGATTTTGATGGTACACTTAGCAACCGTGTTGAGTCAGCATACTTTATGTATCGTTGGATGGTACATGAGATGTTGCCAGACATGGATGTGCATGGTATAGAGTTTGAAGGTATTGTACAGCGCTGTATGTTGTGGGATGAATATGGAACCATAAATAAGGC
>CALBKL010000047.1 GCA_937895985.1 uncultured Solobacterium sp. | reverse complement strand
ATGTATTTCTCATCATTTAACTTTGCATTATATTTTAAGTTTTTGACTTTTTCTTCCAGTTCTTTAATTACTTTAGGTTCAAGAATGAAACTTGCTTCATATTCATCACGTTTTTCATTTTCTACTTTTTCTTTAACTTCATCATCTATTTTTTGGCTATTACGATACATTTTAAGATATTCTTGTTTTACTGTTTCTCTGCACTCATTTTGAATTAAAGGGTCATTTCGATAGGTTTGATTATATTCTTCGATTAGTTCATTTTTGGCAACTTTTTGGGCTTCGGTTTGTATTTTGCTATCTTTCTTCCAGATATTTGCAACTATTCCTATTTTTTCTTTTATTTTCTTCTTCAAATCTTCTAGTTCCTCTTTAGCCTGAGAATTTTCTCCCTTTAATTTTTCTTTTTCTTGCTGTATCTTATTTTTCTCATCATTCCAATTTTCCCTTTCTTTTTGATGTTCTGTTTCTTCTCTCTTCCAATCCATCCTTTTATTTTCTTGTTCAGATTCTTCAATTTTCCAGGTATTTCTTTTATTTTCTCTTGTTTTTTCTTCATCAGCAATAATTTTTTTAATTTCCTTAAGCTCTTTCTGTGTTTCCTTAAATTTGACATTAGCTTCATTAATTTTTTGGTTTCTTTCAATCAAATTTCCATGTTTCTGCTCATCTTTATTCAAAAAAGTTTCCAATTTTTTCATATCTTCCTTAGATAAAAAAATTTTCCCCGAATTTTTTACATTTTCAATAACCTTCGGAAAGTATAACATTGTATCAGCAAAATGTCTATTTCTATCTCTTGTTTTGATTAATTTTTGTGTCCTCTTCATTTTCTCATCAAATTCATCACTTGTCATCTCCTTTTTCTTGAGGACATTATAATCATGGTAAAATTTTTCAATCAATTGATTTACGATATCCGGTTGATCTGTATTAGAATTATGTCCTGCATTGTCAATCCACTCTACAGACTTTCCTGTATATTTCTCATAAGCTTTTAAATAACGTATACATGAGCCAGCATGATCTTCTTTTCCACAAATTACTACTGCATCAGCCAAACATTGATATCCATGTGCTGCGAGTCTAGCATATCGTTTTTGATCACCATCATAAACCTTCATCATTTCAAGCATTAACTGTTTGCCATATGCCGTTGTGGAAACACCATCTGAACCAACCTTTAACAATGATTTCCATGGATAGATTTGATAGATAGGTCCTACAACTTTTAAAAGCCATAGTTCAATTGCAGTATAATATCTTCTTTGTAAAGATGGTGAATCTATCATCACAAGTCCTTTTAATTTATGTGGAAATAATTCAGCGTAAATTTGTCCTAGATATCCACCCATCGATTGACCAATGATAACTGGATTTTTAATTCCTTCTTTCTCTAATATTTCATCTAGCCATTTTACTTCGGTAAATAAATCAAAGTCTAATTTAAAAGGATAGGATACCGCATGTCCAGGTGCATCCCAAACAAATACCCTATATTTATCTTCCAAATACGCTATCTGTTTCTCAAATAATCGATGATCTGCGGTTAATCCTGGCAAAAAGATAAGTGTATATTCTGACTTAGACACAATCTCATTTATCCAATAATGGATATTTCCTGATTTTGTTTCATATATTTTTTCTATCATCACGCTACCTCCATATTTTGAATACTTGTAACTAGTAAAAAGAATGAATCATTTATTTGACTCATTCTTTTTCTTATCTGTTTTATCTGGTAAGAAGAAGATCTGTTCTCCATCTTTAGAGAACATGTAGTTAGAACGTGCATAACTCTCTACATAATCTGGATCTTGGAGTTTTGTCTTTTCTTCAACCAGTAATTCGTTTTCTTCTTGCATTTGGGCAAGCTTTTCCTTCGCTTCTGCCATTTGTTTACGTAACTGTAGCGTTGTCATGATTTCTCTTCCAACTGCTAATAACATAGCCATTGCTAGGCCAAGTGCGATTAATGCAACGAATTTCGAATTTAGTTTCTTCTTTCTCTTCTTTGCCATATTTTCCTCAATACAGTTTTTATAGCACTATTCTGTTTCTACTTCAAGTGGAGATGCTATCTTTTCCTCCGAGATAATCTCATAGAGTTCGGATGCGTCTTTCTTCTTTTTGACTTCTTCAACCGATAATACACGTACCGTAAGTTTGCGATTACCAAATGTAATCGACACAATATCACCTGCTACAACATCATGTGCTGGCTTTACAATACGGCCATTAATTTCGATACGTTGATTTACAGCTAACTCTTTAGAAACAGTTCTACGCTTGAGGATGCGCGATACCTTTAAAAACTTATCAATTCTCATTTCTCATTGACTCCTTTGCGGCATAAATAATCTTGATTGCCAGGGAAATATTCTGTGAATTCTTTGGTAAGATGACGATGATTGTTCCGTTGGTATAACGTAAAGTCGCATCCTTGGATATCTTTGTAATCTTTTCAAAGAGTTTTACACCATCCGCTCTTTGTGAAAAGAGTGGGGAGAATGTTAATTCTGTCTGTCCTCGAATTTCACGATAGTTTTCTACAATTGGCTCTTCTAGTGCGAGGTCTAATTGTTTCTTTAAGAATAATGTGCTGACTTCCTTTGGTAACTTACCATACTGGTCGATAATATCATTCTGATAGGCTTCTAACATCTTCTCATCTTTGATTGCGTCAATACGTTGATACATATCCAACTTATCAAAATCATCTGGTGCAAACTCCTCTGGAATATAGCTTGTTGTTTGAATATTGGTCTTCGGTTTTGGTGTAAGATCTTCTTGTTTACGACCATCTTTCTTGGCTTGAATCGCCTCTTCTAGCATTTCAATATACATATCAATACCTACAGTATCGATAAAGCCAGATTGGTCTGAGCCAAGTAAATCACCCGCACCACGAATAGTTAAATCACGCATCGCAATCTTATATCCACTACCAAGACGAGCAAACTCTTTGACTGCGGTTAATCTCTTTTGTGCAACCTCAGATAATTGTCTACGTGGTGGAATCAGTAAATATGCATATGCTAGACGATCACTACGTCCAACTCTTCCCTTGATCTGATAAATCTGTGCTAGACCAAAATCCTGAGCATTATCCACAAGAATTGTATTCACATTTGGAATATCAATTCCATTTTCGACGATTGTTGTACATACAAGAATATCGAGTTCCTTCTCGATAAATCTCTGCATGATATCCTCTATCTCTTCTTTACCAAGTTTACCATGGACGATTCCAACTCTAGACTCTGGCACAAGACTTTGAATATTTCTTGCGATGTTATAGATTTGATCAATATTGTTATGCAGATAGAATACTTGTCCATTGCGCGATAGTTCTTTTTGTATTGCGTCACGGATTAAATTCTTATCTTTTTCTACGACATAAGTCTGTACACTATATCGATTTAATGGTGGTGTTTCTAATAGGGATAATGAACGAATCCCTACAAGAGACATCTGTAGTGTACGTGGAATTGGTGTGGCACTGAGTGATAATACATCTACCCCATTCTTTAATTCTTTTATCTTTTCTTTGTGTTCAACACCAAAACGCTGTTCCTCATCTACCACTAGTAGTCCAAGGTCCTTAAACTTTACATCCTTGGATAGTAAACGATGTGTGCCGATAATAATGTCTATCTTACCTTCCTCCAGTTCTTTTAGTACTTGTTTTTGTTCAGCTGGACTAACAAAACGGTTTAATACTTTTACTGTAACTGGAAATTCCTGGTAACGTTTTTGGAAGGTATGGAAATGTTGTTCGGCAAGGATAGTAGTTGGACATAGTACCGCAACCTGCTTATTATCACAAATCGCTTTAAACGAAGCACGGATTGATACCTCTGTCTTACCAAAACCAACGTCCCCACAGACAAGACGGTCCATTGGTTTATTACTTTCCATATCCTTCTTAATTTCCGCAACTGCCTTTTCTTGGTCAGGCGTTAAATCAAAAGAGAAGGAATTTTCAAACTTCTTTGTCATCTCATTATCTTTTGAAAAGGCAAAGCCGATATGTTGTTCACGATTGGCATAGAGTGTTAATAAACGTTCTGCGATATCTTCGACATTACTTTGAAGACGCTGTTTTGTCTTCTCCCAATCACCAGAACCAAGTTTATTTAACTTCGGTACAACCCCTTCTCTTGATACAAACTTACGCACAAGGCGGAATTGTTCTAGCGGTACTAATAACTCTGTATTACCACGATAGATAATCTTCAAGAAGTCTCTTTTAACTTTCTGAATTTCGCGATTTTCAATGCATATATATTGTCCAACACCATATTGGGCATGGACAACATAATCACCAGGTTGAAGTTCATCATAACCATGAATCACTTCCGCATTACGGAACTTATTCTCATATCTACCTTTGTGGTGATGATAGGCAAAGATTTCCGCAGCTGTATACACCTTTAGATTTTCATCAACAAGATAGAATCCCTGCGCAAAGGAATTTGTATAGATGTTGATACCTTCAACAGGTTCCTCATCATCTAATAATAAATGATATGGTAATTTTATCTCTACACATTTATCAATAACTGTTACAACTTCTTTTTCCGATAATGCTAAAACAACTGGCATCGGTTGATGAATTAATAACAGTTTTTGTTCGAGGGTTTCATTTGGAATATGTAATTCTTCGATATTGACTACATTCTCTGTAAATGGATCTTCTACAACTTTCTTACCATACTTTGAAAGACTGTGGATATCATGCCACATTGCAAACTTCGGTAACATCTTCTCTTCTTGAACCATCTCTTGAATGTAACTTACTGTCTCTTCATTTAATTTCTTCGCTGAATCAAGAATGAGCTGTTCATCGGAATAAACAATCAGTGGATTTTGCATGTAATCCCAGATACCTGCTGTCTTTGACAGTAATGCCATGTAGGAATACATATGGGATGAAAACACCTTTTCACGTAATGCATGTAAATCTGATTCAATTTCAGCTGCCAAGATTGGTTTATTTTCTTTCGATAATAATTCTTCAGATTTACTACAGATTTCTTCAATCTGTTCATCTGTAAAGAATACATCGCCAGCTGGAATAATAGTAACTTCCTCAATCTTTTCAACTGTTTTTTGTGTAGCTACATCAAAGAAGCGAATCGATTCAACTTCTGTATCAAAAAACTCAATACGAATTGGAGAGTCATAGTTAATCGAATATACATCAACGATACCACCTCTTGCGGCGAAGGTTAATGGTTGATCAATGTGAGAAGTCTTTTGATATCCACCCGATAATAATTTTTGTTTGAATGCATGCATGTCCAGCGTATCACCTGTTCGAATTGTAATACAGCGATCTTTAAAATCTTCTGGAAATGGTAGTTGTCTTAATAACGCTGATGGACAAGTAATGACTACTTGGTTTGGATTCGATAATAGTCCTGCTAAGGTCTCTACCTTTTGGGCAGTTAATTCAGGACTAGAGGCAATCGCTTCTACGCGTAACGATTCATCCGCACCAAAAAGAGCACAATCTTTTTCATCTAAGAGTGTTGCAATCCTCTCATATAAACGTTGTGCTGTATAGAGATTCTGTTTTACAACCAGAATTGGTCTTGGCTTCTTTTGGAAGGAAGTCGCAATGACTAACGCTTCTTCAATCAAAGAAGTATACGGAATCGGAGACTTTGCGTAATCCAACAGTTTTACAGCTGGATTATCCACCATTCTCTCATATAACCAATTTGGGATTTTCTGTATTGAACTCTTCAAGTAATCTCCTTTTTTATGTCTTCTTATTTTATCATCATTACTCTTTGAAAAACAGAAGAACACTTACCTAGTCTTTTTCAAAAACATAAAAAATTGCCACAAATCATGGCAATTTAACTTACTTCTTCTTTTCTTTGATGTTGTATTTGTTCATCACTTTATCTAAAGGTTCATTGGCCCAAGCAGCGGCCGCATCTGCAGCGATAGAGATGATACGTTCAAACTCTTCTCGTTCTGCCTTTGGGACTGGAGATAATACCCAATCAGGAACCTTTGCGTGATTTCCTGGCTCACTATGACCAACACCAATTCGTACACGTGCAATTTGGTCTGTCCCGAGTGCGTTGATGATAGACTTCATACCCTTCTGTCCACCACCAGAACCATTCTTGCGAATACGCAATGCACCAACCGGAATATCCATATCATCATGTAAGATTAGAATATCCTCTGGCTGTAACTTATAGAATTTTACAGCTTGTGAAATTGCGCTTCCCGATTCATTCATATATGTAAGTGGCTTCATGAGTGTTACTTGTTCGCCATTAATTCTAACGCTAGCGATAAGTGCATTCCACTTTTCAGATGTAATGGAAGTCCCTAACTTTTCAGCTAATTTATCCACAGCTAAAAATCCACTGTTATGTCTTGTCTTTTCGTATTCCTTGCCAGGGTTTCCTAAACCTGCAATTAACTTCATTACTTGTTATCCTTTTCTTCTAAATCCGCATCTGTTAATCTCTCTAGAACCATTGTCTCAGATAGATTTTCAGATGGTTTTTGATCTAACTTTTCAATATCGCTGTCGGTTAATTTCTCCAACACCATTGTTTCAGATAGATTTTCTTCAGATTGAGGCTTCTTGTTTTCTACAACTTCTTTTTCAACAGGTTCTTCCGTTGTATTATCTAAAGTAATATCTAAACTTTGAATCCATCTCTTACCTACACCTGTTTGTGCAAACTGCTCTAACATAGGCTTCATTTCTTCTAATTGTTCAAACTTGGCTTGGTCTTGATAAATCTTATAGAGTGTAGCGTTTGCGAGATTCTTATAGATACCAATCATTGTACGTGAATAGATATAGCCTTCATAGTCACCTTCAAGTAACTTTTCAAAGAATGTCTGACCACGATCATCAACAGAATCATAATATTTATCTAACTGGTCTGATAATGCTTTTGATAGTTGATTTTCTAATATCTCTTCATATGGTTGTAACTTTGCATGCATGGTTGTACGTAAATCATCTCTACCTACATGATGTAATACATTTGGAATTGCTAGATATAAATAGAAGAATGAATCTTCATTTGTGTCAATTGACTTAACACCCTTCTTATCTTCAATTAACGAATCGATATCTAGTTCTTGTAATGTTGTATCAAATTCGTTGAAGTCTTGGTGATATGCACATCCCCAAAGTTTTAATACACGTCCTTTATTGGCAAATTCTGGATCATTAACAGTTGAAATTAATTGGTCCACGCGATTAAAGAACATCTCCTTCTCATTGATTAAGCGTACTGCGTCAATAATCATCTTATTTTTTCCATTACGCTTTGATGAAATAAATATCTTTACTACTAAATATGCCATTGCAATATACATTGCGAATGTTACGAATCTTGCTGGGTTCATATTTTTCCCTCCCGTACTTATCTATATATTATACAGAAATATCTAAGACTTGTTCAAAATTTGCGAATCATTTGTTATATGGTAAAATACCTATACATTATTTAATGTATTTATATATAAAGGAAAAAAGTTATGGAAAACGAAAAAAAGTTAAAAACGAAATTTCTCAGTGTTCCTACACTGCTTAAATTCTTATTACTAGTATCTGTATGCTTATTCTGCGTAGCTCTCTACGTCAATAGTCATCCAGAATTATTAAAGAAAGCAACACCTACTCCAGAGCCTACGACTGCTGCTTCAACAGTAGAGCCAACTGCATCTGCTTTACCAGCCCATTTGACAGATCCTAACAGTGTTACGGTATTGGTTGATAAAAATCACTCCCTTTCACGTGATTTTGTTCCTGCAAATCTAGCTTCTCCTTATTTACAGAGTACTGCAGATGTAATTCAAATCCGTCAGGATGTTGGCGATGCGGCTAAATCTATGATTTCCGCTGCAGAAGCTGCTGGTATTAAACTTTATGTTACTGCTGGATACCGCTCTTATGATGAACAACAGACACTTTATGAAGACCGTGTAAGTAAGTTAGGTGAAAAAGAAGCCTCTGATACAACTGCTAAAGCAGGTTATAGTGAAAATCAGACAGGTTTAGCACTCGACTTTACAGATACAGCGACTGGTACAAGTTCTGTAGACTTCGCAAATACACCTGCTGGTAAGTGGTTATATGAAAATGCACATACTTATGGATTTATCCTACGTTATCCTGATAAGAAGCAGGATATTACAGGGTATAGCTATATGCCATGGCATTACCGCTATGTTGGAACTGATGTTTCTAGCGCAATGTATGAACAAGGTGGTACTGATTTAACATTTGAAGAATTTTATCAGATAACAAAGTAGAAAAACTCTACTTTGTTTTTTGTTTGTGTGAAATTTTCTATAATTCTTTTTCATCTATTTTCATTCTAGCGTTGACATTTTTCACTTCAAAAAGTATTATT
>CALBKL010000046.1 GCA_937895985.1 uncultured Solobacterium sp. | reverse complement strand
GACTTAACAAAATCCTTTACAAGACTTCCTCTACAAGCACTTGAAGCCAATCACATCACAACGATGTATGATTTATTGAAATATAATCATAGACAACTAGAAGAACTCGATGGAATAGGCGAAGAGACAGCAGATAAATTGATGCTTGCGCTGCATCGTAGTACTGCAGCGATCAAAAGTCAGATTCACTATCGAATTGACCTCGAACGTCTAAGTGATAGAGATCGAATAATCATGCAAGAAATCTATTTCTATCGATATACGAAAGATAACTTTTCAAAGTTAAATACAATCTATCAAGAAACAGAACACGGAATTCAAGAAGCCTATGATAACAGTGGATTAATTCAAAACTTCATTGGTTGGATTTTTAGTGGCAGAAAAAAGAAACAGAAATTTTTGAAAGCTGTAGAAGATGTAAAGTATTTCAACCAATCTTCTTACGCAGAAACAATTAAGCAATTTTATGATAATTGTTCTGCGCTAAAAGAGGTAAACTTTGAAACGATATTGCAAGATTATAAAGAGAATGCAATCCAATACTATACGGTGATTGAGAAACTTGCGGATATTGAAATCAAAGATGATGTTGATGAAGATATTGATGTTTCACTGTTGAAACAAATACAAGCAATACCATTATTTTTAGAATCATTTCATACGGAATTACGTCATTATCAAGAGTTTGGAGCGAAGTATATCTTGCATCAGAAAAGAGTATTACTTGGAGATGAGATGGGACTTGGCAAAACTATCCAAGCAATTGCAACAATGCATCATTTACATCATGAAGGGCATCGTTATTTCCTGGTAATATGTCCAGCTAGCGTATTATTGAATTGGAAACGTGAAGTTAATAAACTGACAGACATGCAAGCATATATATTGCATGGAGAAAGTTTTGGCGATTATGAAAATTGGAAGAGCGATGGTGGTATTGCAATCATCAATTATGAAGGATTAGATAAAATTATCTTTGATAAGGATTTTCCACTTGATATGGTAGTCGTAGATGAAGCACATTTTGTTAAAAATAAAGATGCACAACGTACTCGTCATACGATACGTATCATTGAACAAGCAGAGTACGCTCTATATATGACGGGTACAGCCATTGAAAACAATGTTGATGAGATGTGTTATCTCATTGAATGTTTGAATCCATCGGTGGCAAATGAAATCAAAGGAATGAAATATCTGGCGAAAGCAGATTTATTTCGTAAGAAGATTGCACCGGTGTATTTACGCCGTAAGCGTGTGGATGTACTGATGGAACTTCCAGAATTAACGATTCACGATGAATGGTGCATGATGAATGATGAGGAAATCAACTCATACCGCAAAGCGGTTGAATCAGGAAACTTTATGGCAATGCGTAGAGTATCTTGGAATTCACTCAATTCTACAAAAGCAGAGAGAATGGTTGAACTTTGTTTACAAGCACTTAGTGAAGGGAGAAAGGTTGTCATATTCTCTTACTTTCTGGATACATTATCTTTTGTCTCGGACTTATTATTAGGAAAAGCTTTACCTGTGATTAGTGGTAAATTATCG
>CALBKL010000045.1 GCA_937895985.1 uncultured Solobacterium sp. | reverse complement strand
TGTAATGCATTCATCGCTTCGAATTCATCAGTACAAGACTTTTCTGTTAAAGCTGTATAAACATCCTTGGCAAACTTATAGGCACTTGCAGTAGATAATACGATACATGGTGTATTGTCATTTGATTCCTGTTTGTATGCATGACATGCATGTACAGCGACCGCTGTATGTGGATCAATGAGGATATGTTCATTATGGAAAGTATCATGTATTACTTTCTTGCATTCATCTTCTGAGCAATCATATGCCGCAAAGCTTTCTTGTAGTTGTTTGCGTAAATCATCAGAGATTGTGTATTGGCCATCGTTCTTTAGAGAAGACATATATTGGTTGATTAACGTATCATTATGATTGCTAAGAAGGAATAATAGACGCTCTAAGTTACTAGAAACTAAGATATCCATTGATGGGGATATCGTTGGAATAAATGCTCGGTTCGCATTGTATGTACCTGTTCGAATGAATTCTGTTAGAACATTGTTGGAATTTGAAGCACAAACTAACTTCTTGACTGGTAAGCCTAGTTGTTTTGCAAGAAATCCAGCGAGTATATTACCAAAGTTACCACTTGGTACAACAAAGTTAACTACATCTCCCAATTGAATATCACCGTGATTTACAAGTTTTGCGTAAGAGTCAAAATAATAGACAATCTGCGGTATCAAGCGACCAATGTTAATGGAGTTAGCAGAGGAAAGTTTCATGTGTTTGCATGCCTCTAGCACAACTGGATCTTTCATCGCGTCCTTTACTATACGTTGGCAATCATCGAAGTTACCTTTGACAGCGATGACTTCAACATTTTTGCCAAGTGATGTTTGCATTTGTCTCTTTTGGATATCGGATACACCGATTTCTGGATAGAGTACTGTAATAGCAGTATTTTTAACATCTGCGAAACCGTTGATTGCGGCTTTGCCGGTATCACCACTTGTAGCAGTCAAAATGGAGATGAGGTTATTTTCATTCTGGTTTTGGTATGCGGCTGTTAATAGATGTGGTAGTAGTGTAAGGGCTACATCTTTAAAGGCGCTGGTTGGACCATGCCATAATTCCATGAGCCAACCATCGCTATATTTACATAGTGGTGCTACTTCGTTGTTTTCAAATGAGTTTTGATAGGCATTTTGAACAC
>CALBKL010000044.1 GCA_937895985.1 uncultured Solobacterium sp. | reverse complement strand
TCATTGTTTGTATCGTTGGGATACGTACCCTTACGCATTCAAGGAAGTATCTTGCAAATTCTGCAGATGCTTTTTGAACCATTAGTGAGTCTGGCATGTGCTTTACAAGCAAACGATATAACCAACACTTTCTTTGCGGATGTTGAAACACAATCCACAACAAGATTCCTATAACAATTACAAAAGTCGCTAACCATGATAATAATTGAATCAAACTTCGTAAGAAATAATAACTTTTGACATTCACCTCAAAACTATTCATTAATGTAATCATCTGTGGAAAGACAAAACCATTAAACAAATACATTCCAAAAAACATTACAAACAACATGACAACCGGATAGATCATATCCTTCATCATCTTCTGTTTCGTTTGTTCCTCATGGTTTGATAGTTCTATTGAAATCCGCAAACTTTCTAGTACTGGTAGATAACGGATAAAGTTACTGAAGTACTTTCCATAACAAACCGGTAATAGCGAGGAGAATGCATCGTTGAATGTCTGCCCTTGTTCTAGCTTTTCTAATACATACACAATATGTCGTTCATTTCTTTTTGTCTTTAAAATTTGTAATGTATCGGTAAAACTAAATCCATTTTCCATCAAACTTACAATTCCTTGGCATTCTAGTTTATCAAAGCGTGTATTCCTCAAGACAATCTGACGCAATATATCCCTTCTTAACAGCGCTTTGTAATTGCTTTTGAAGTGATATAAACGTTTCAGAAACACATCGATGTTCCAAGGCATAAGCCACCTCCTTTCGATTCATATATTCATACACACCACAACGCTTGCCAGAGCCTAGATTTAATAAACGCTGATTAGAAATACCTATCAGTACATCTTTTAGTTGATACATATCCACTCCTAAATCTAATAGACGGTCAATCGCAGACATGCAATTTTGACTATGTAAACTTGTCACAACCAAATGTCCTGTTAGTGCACTACGTACAGCCATTAAGGCTGCTTGGCTATCACGTATCTCACCAATCATGATGATATCTGGATCATGTCTCATAAGTTGTTTGATCCCTTCATCATAGGATAAATGTTGATGGTCATTGATTTGTATTTGTACATAGTTTTCGTGATATACCTCAACAGGGTCTTCTAACGTAAAAATCTTCTTTCCTTTTGTTTCGTTGAGAATGGTATAAAGTGTTGTAGTTTTACCAGAACCTGTGGGTCCAGAAAACACGAAAAGCCCAGAAGTATGTTTTGTAATATTCCTTAGCCACAATGAAGTATCATAATCTACGGTTAAATCCTCAATGTGCAGTGAAGCGTGTTGATTGAGAATGCGTAGTACACCTGATGTATTGTGATAGCTCGATACAAGTGCGAAGCGTAATGAAACGGGTTGTCCTTCGATTTCCATCTCAAACCTTCCTGTTTGAGGATGATGAATATCAGATAAATCTAAATTTGCTTTATACATTAGATAGCGAAATAAACGAATATCATCGTCCTTTGGGACCATTTGCCTTACGTCCTGTTCGATTTTCATCTCGATACTTAAACTCTCTTTAGGATATGTCTTTAAATGAAAATGAATATCCGTCACATGAAATTCCATCGCTATTTTTAAACACTCAATCAATCTTTCTTCCATAACAACCCTCGCACTTCTATATTCAATAGAAATGCGAAAACTCCATAAAAAAATGTCCGATTTCTCGAACATTAATATTCATAACTTAAATCAAATTTTCCATCTGATTTCTGTACAATCAGATAATAGTAACCTGGAGGAGTTTGTACTGTTTGATCATACTCTCCATATCCTTCAATGTTAACCATATCCGCAATTAGATTTTGTTCTAGGTCATATAGTTTTGCCACAAAAGTACCATCTCCTGTGTGCTTACCATAGATTCTTAGACTTCCTGCATTAAGATAGAAACGCACAATGTAGAGTCCACCAGAATTTTGAATCTCAGTTGCCTGTTTACTTGTGGCAGAATCTGGATCATCAACCGTTGTTGGTAAATCAAATTCCTTTTCTTTTTCATCTTTCGGTTTTTCAACTGTATTATCAGTAGGAATTGTCTTCTCCTCAATCATCTGTGTGATACGATGATCAACAGCTCCAAAGGAACTCTGTAGGTAGATAATATCATCATGGTCATTCTTATTGACGGAAACTGTATAGAGAGAAACCTGTTGGGTCATTGTACGTCCATTTTTCTGATATGTGTATATACCATAAACATTGTTTCCCTTAATAATTGTTTGAGTGACAGTACATTCATATTGTGGAAACTGTTTCTTTAATACAGACTCAACTAACTTTTGTGCATCTTCATCTTTAAAATCAGTTGTAGAAATCGCAATCTTATCTTCCTTTGCTACGTAGCTTGATTTATCTTGATGACAACCTGCTAGTAGTACCGAACTCAAACATAAACCAATTAAAAATTTCTTCATATTACTTCCTCACTTCTATTCTACACGAAACTAAGATAAAACAATTTTGATTTATTCTTAAAAGTAAGAAATCATATAGGGATTATTACGAACTTCAATTCCTATTGTACTCGCAGGTCCATGTCCTGGGTAAATTTGTAAATCATGTGGAAGGGTCTTGAGATAATCTAGTGTGTGACGCATCTTTTCATCACTACCAGAATATAAATCTGTTCTACCACAACTAGACGCAAATAGTGTATCGCCTGTAAAAAGAATATTCTTGTAGCGAATACAGATACAACCATCCGTATGGCCAGGTGTATGATGAATTTCTAAAGAAAATGTTCCAATCTTAACCTGTTTCTCATTTAAATCATGTATTGGCGCATATACAGGTGCACTATAGCCATAATGACCAGCATTACTTGGTGATACAAGTGGTAAATCATGATGGTCCATATAAACAGGACAGTTGTATACATCACACAAATCATCCACTGCACCCGTATGATCAGAATGCCCATGTGTCAAAACAATACCATCAACAACCTCATCCTTACCAACACATTCTATAATCTTCTTATAATATCTTCCAGGATCAACAAAAAGCACATGACCATTATCATGTAACACATAAGAATTTTCTTCAAATTGACCTATTGGTAATATATCTAATCTCATACAAAATATAAAAAAATAACCAACAAAGGTTATTTCTTCTCCTTATGCAATGTCATTTTGCGTAAACGTGGACAGTACTTCTTAACTTCCAACTTTTCTGGGTGCTTACGCTTATTTCTTGTAGTGATATAGTTTTCTTCACCACTTTCTGTGCATACCAAGATTACATTCTCTCTTGCCATTGTTAATAATCCTCCTAAGATTTTGCATGATGAGTATATCATATTCATAAATCAATTCCAAGTGCTTTATGATTTTATAAGATGAAAAACTCGATAAAATTTTATAATCGTGGGATAATAGTACTCATAAAGGAGACGAAATAATGAAACGTACTGAAACACGTGCTTTATTTGTAGGAAATGTCCAAATTGGCGGTCAAAATAAATGTGTCTTACAATCCATGACAAATGTCCCTGCAAAGGATGTAGAGCGCTCAGTCGCGCAAATCAACGAACTAGCCGCAAATGGCTGTGAACTTGTCAGAACAGCAGTATTAGATGAAGAAGATGCTCGTGCTATCCCTGCAATCAAAGCCCGTATTAACATTCCTCTAATCGCAGATATACACTTTAATTACCTACTTGCCCTCATCTGTTTAGATGGAGGTATCGATGCGATTCGTATCAATCCTGGTAATATCGGCTCTCGTAAGAATACAGAAGCTGTCGTTGCCAAATGTAAAGAAAAAAATGTACCAATCCGTATTGGTATTAACGCTGGTTCTTTAGAAAGAGAACTGTTAGAAAAATATGGTGGTCCATGTGCAGAGGCTCTTGTTGAAAGTGCTCAGCGTCACGTTGATATTCTCGAAAGTATGGATTTCTATGATATCTGTTTATCATTTAAATCTTCAAATGTAGAACTTACAATTGACGCATATGAACTTGCCGCAAAAACATTTAAGTATCCTCTTCACTTAGGTGTAACAGAAGCTGGTGGATTTACGGATTCCGCTGTGAAATCTTCCGCTGCCTTAGGTGTACTCTTACATGAAGGAATCGGTGATACAATACGTATCTCCGTATCTGGTCCACCAAAGGATGAATTAATTATTGGTAAAGCATTACTACGTAGTTTTCGTCTCATTGAAGACGTTCCTGATTTAGTCGCTTGTCCTACTTGTGGAAGAATTCAATATGACATGATTCCACTTGTCAAAGAGATGGAAGAATATCTCCACAGTATCAAGGCAAATATCACAGTTGCAGTCATGGGCTGTCCTGTAAATGGAATGCAAGAAGCTAGCCGTGCCGATATTGGTATTGCGGGTGGATCCAAGTCAGGTATCCTCTTCCGTAAAGGAAAAGTCATCCGTACCGTACCACAAGCAGAAATCAAACAAGCATTAATTGAAGAAATTGAAAAGATTATAGAAGAACAGAGAAGCCAAAAATAGCTTCTCTGTTTTTTACTTATTTCTTCTGAAATACGATTGGATCTGTAAACTTAATATAAACAACCAAGTATCCAAGCGAAAACAAGAACCCGGCAAATACATCAGATGTATAATGAACGCCTAGATAAATACGACTCATACCAATCATGAAAATCAATAGACTAAAACACGCCATCAACGTCCAACGTAATTTTTTATTTTTAACATTTTTGTAAATCAAATAAATAAGATAGCCATAGAAAGCCATACTCACCATGGAATGTCCGGACGGAAAACTATACCCTGTTTCCTCAACCAAACGAAATCCAGTAGGACGAGCACGACGTACGATCAATTTTAGTATGTTATTTAATAGTGCAATCAACACCAAGTTTGATACAACACTGACTGCGATTCTTTTATTTGTAATGAGAACTAATGAAGCGATAGCCCAAACAATCATCAAGATAGTACCACCAAACTGTGTAATGACTTTCAAAATTGGGGTTAAGGTATCTGATATAAAATGCTTTGTTATAAAATTGTAGACTGAAGTATCAATCGATAATACATGACTACCCCATACTGCCTGCATCAAATATACGAAGATACTGATACAAATCAGCACAATCACCCATTTAATATTCTTTTTTTGAAAAACCTGCATGCATATCTCCTTTTAAAAATCGACGCATATGCGTCGATTAAGCAACTTGAGGTTTGTTGCCACCTTGGATGAAATATACATCATACCAAGTGATAAATGTATAAAGTGTCCAAATCTTACGACGAGCATCCACTTTACCTTGGAAGTTATCGTCTAATAGTTGTAACACTGCCTTTTGGTCAAAGAATTCACCAACGAAATCCTTTGATAACTCAGCACGTATAATCTGATAGAACTTCTCTGTACGTAACCAGTCCTTAATTGGAACTGGGAAGCCAAGCTTAGGACGTGCAGCCCATTCCTTAGGAATATGACGGAAGGCAGCTTGACGGAAGGCATACTTCGTATTGTGTTCATTGAATAAATATTTTGTAGGAATCACCTGTGCACATTCCATCATCTTTTTATCAAGTAATGGAACACGTAATTCAAGGGAATGTGCCATAGACATCTTATCAGCCTTCAACAAGATATCTCCAGGCATCCATTGGTGCATATCCAAGTACTGCATCTTTTTGATTTCAGATAAGTTCTTAACCTTAGCGTACTTATCCATCACGATTTCTTTTACAGATGGTGACTTGCGATATTCAGGTTTTACAATCGCTGTTGCTTCCTCTTCTGTAAACACAAGTGCTTGTCCAATAAAGTATTCTTCAGCTGGTTGTACGGCCTTTAATAAATGTAACTTACCTGGGAAGTTCGGCAACTTCTTTAAGTACTCAGATAACTTATGACGCTTACTTTGGGATAACTTCTTAAGAGCTTCACCAAGCTTACGAACAGTCATAGAGTTAGAATGCCAACCATAATCAATATAACCAGCAAATAACTCATCAGCACCCTCTCCACTCATAACAACCTTCACATCGCGAGCAGCAAGTTCTGATAAGAAGAACAGTGGCACAACGGATGGATTGGAATCTGGTTCATCTAAGTAATATTGAATCTGTGGGAAGTATTGGAACGCTTCCTCACCAGTTAATGTACGTGATGTGTTGTGTAATCCTAAGATATCTGTTAAAGCTTTTGCTTCTGTCGATTCATTATAAGAAGATCCAAAACCAACAGAATAAGTCTTTGCTGGTTTTAAGATAGACGCAACTAAACTGGAGTCTACACCAGATGATAAGAAGGAACCAACTTCTACATCCGCAATCTTATGTGTTGCGACAGATTCCTGTACTGTTTCATCAATGAAATTAACAGCCTCTTCCAAAGTCATATCCTTTTCTTCTTGATGTAAATCCCAATACTGTTGAATATCTAACTTACCATCCTTCAGGATAAAGTAATGTCCTTCTGGTAAACGATATACATTCTTAAAGAAACACTCTTTAGTTGCTGGATATTGGAATGTTAAATATGGTTTTAAAGCCTCTTTATTTAATTCCTTTTTAAAGGATGGATGGTGTAAGAAAGACTTGATTTCAGAACCATACATAAATACTTCATCTGTATTGTAGTAATAGAATGGCTTAATCCCGAAGTGGTCACGAGCACCAAACAATTCCTTCTTCTCTGTATCCCAGATAACGAAGGCAAACATACCACGCAACTTTTGTAAAAGTGCTACACCATATTCTTGATAACCATGAATCAACACTTCAGAGTCTGTATTTGTCTTAAAATGATAACCCTTTTCAATTAGTTCCTTACGGATAGACTGATAGTTATAAATCTCACCATTGAAAGTTAAAACTTTTGTTTTATCTTCGTTATATAATGGCTGACTACCACCTTCCAAGTCGATAATACTCAAACGACGAAAGCCTAAAGCCGCATCATCATCAATATATTGACCAGCGCTATTTGGACCACGGTGGATAATCGCATCCATCATGTCCTTAATAATCACTGCTTTTTCACTCTGTGTTTTTTTATCTACAAATCCTACTATTCCACACATAGAACCACTCCTTTACACAAACATATTTGCATTAGTTAGTATATCATATATATCTATTGATTACTCGCCCCTTCCAACAAGCATTTTCCAAAACTTTTTATTGAAGTATCGATTCTCATTTAGTATAATCTATTAGCAAGCTTCAATAACGGCGCGTTGGTGAAGCGGCTTAACACACCGCCCTCTCAAGGCGGCATTCACGGGTTCGAATCCCGTACGCGTCACTGCTAAATCGACTTCGGTCGATTTTTTATTTTAGTCAAAAAAGAACAGTTATACTGTTCTTTACAAGCTGTATTCTAGCAATCTGCTTTATAGCTATAGATAATATCAATACCTAATTTTAAGAATGTGATGATGAGCACTGCGATAATCAATGTAGTATTATTGAAAAGAAAACTAATTACCACAATGACAAATCCTACAATAACACCTGTAAGACCTGAAAATCTTTGACACTTTTTCCAGATTTCATCATTCTTCATCGTCTGTTTTGTACGAAAGCCTAGAATACTATTCCGTTTAACTTTAGGCATAATATTACTGATTACAATTAGGAAGATTCCTATGATAATAAATGCTATTTGTATAAATGTCAGTGATGCAAACTCTAATTTCTCAAGCTGATGTAGACTCGAATAAATCATAAATCCACTAAGCATATTGAAGATCAATAGAACACAGTTACCAATGAACAAGTTACTCTTCTCGTTATTATTTCCTTGCGGCTCTTGTTTCTGTGCAATCTTTCCCATCACCAGTGAAAAGATTCCAAATCCAATTATTAAAACAGGTAATATTAAGATTTCATATTTACTTCCCCAGCGATCAACCACATTATTGATATTATAATGTGCTGGTATCACATTCGGTAGAAACTGTAATGCAATTAAACTAGCTACTAGTGGCAAAAACATAAGTACATAAAATAGTTTTTTATTCTTCATTCTTTTCTCCCTTCAAATCAGATATCCACATCAGTGCTTCATCCAAAATAGATAAGTTTAATTCATAGTAGATAAAATTTTTGTACTTTGTTTCGTAAATTAAATCGGCTTTTTTGAGCTTTGCTAGATGATACGATAACGCTTGTGGAGACATCCCTAATTGTTCAGCTAAATCTCCAGAACTGATTTTTCCTTCTTTCAATTTCATCAAGATATTCCTTCGATTATCATCCGCAAGAGCTGTTAAGATATCTTTGATTGCCATTCCATCACCTCACAATCTATTTAAGGATTTCTTTAAATAGATTGTATATCCAGCCATCATACATTTCAACTCTATTTAAAAATATTTTTTAATAGTTTGTATAAATCATTTAAAAGAAGGACTTATGAAAGTCCTTCTCTATCTTTTCTTGCACGTTCTTTATACATAGCCTTCTTCTCTTCACGAATCTTGCTACGAATCATTTCACGCTTCTTCTGACGATGTACACGGTCAATTGCAGCTGCACGTTTCTTCTTGTAGCCTGGCTTAACCTTGGTATTCTTCTTCGTCATAATCATGGCAATCTTCTTCTCTAGCTCATCATCTGTCTTAAGACGTCTTTGTCCATATGGATGAAGTGTCTGCCATCCCGTCGAACGATGACGGGCATGGTCAAACTTGATGCCGCGCTTTTGTAAGGAACGAATTGCTTGATCATCGCTTTCTTGATACAAGGCATAACATGTACCTGTAGACCCTGCTCTACCTGTTCTTCCTGCACGATGGATATAGTATTCTAAATCTTCAGGGAATCCACAGGAGATAACATGTGTTACTTCTCCAATATCGATACCACGCGCAGCTAGGTCAGTTGCCACAACGTATGTATGTTCCGCATTGGAAATACTCTTCATCGCTTGCTTTCTCTTACGACTTGTAAGATCACCATGGATTTCACTCACAGACACTTTATTCTTACGAAGTTCTTCCGCAATTTCGGAAGCTTCTTGACGAGTATTCGCGAAAATCAAACATACATAAGGCTGAAAGCCAGGTAAGATTGATAAAATCGTCTCAGCATAACTATGATGATAACAAGGTACCAATACATGCTTAATATCTGGATTAAAGCGTACCTTCTCGCCAATCTGATATGTAATAGGATGATGCATGTATTTATTGATAAATGGTTTTAACTGATCTGGCATTGTAGCAGAGAATGCCAGCATCTGTAAGTGTTCGCCCAGTCTTCCGGCAAAGGCATCAATTTCATCTAAGAATCCATATTCAAGGGTCATATCTGCTTCATCGACCACAAGCATACTTGCTTTATCAATACGCAACGCACCAGCATTTAAGAATAAGTCCTTTATTCTACCTGGCGTTCCGATTACGATATGTGGTTGAGACTTTTCAAGTTGTTCAATATCCTTACTTCTTTCACGTCCACCAACATATAAGCGTACACGAAGCTCTGGTAAAATTTCTGTCATGACTTTTGCCATTTCATAAATTTGTGTCGCAAGTTCACGTGTAGGTGCTGTAATCACAACCTGTGCTTCATTGCTGTTAGGATCAACCTTCTCCATGATTGGAATTAAGTATGCGTGCGTCTTGCCAGAACCTGTACTAGAAAGACCAATTATATCCTTACCACGTAAAGCAGATGGAATCACCTGTTCTTGGATCGGGGTTGGTTGTGTAAAATGGTTCTTCTCAATAAAGGCCATTGTTGTATCTTTTAGATTAAAATCTTCAAATTTTTTCATCTTATCACCTATAATTAGTATAACCGATTTTATTTGCGGTTTGAAAGGACTCTGTTATGGAAATCATAAAAGTCATCCCTAGAGGGTATTGCCAAGGTGTTGTTCGTGCAATTCTCATTGCCAAGAAAACAGTCAAGGAAAACCCAAATACTCCTGTCACAATGTTGGGTATGATTGTACATAATCAATTTATAGTTGATGCTTGTCGCAAGTTAGGTATCAACTTTGTTGAGGATAAAAATAAAACACGCATGGAACTCTTAGAAGAAATTCCAAGTGGTATCGTTATCTTTACTGCTCATGGCGTTAGCGACGATGTCATCGCAGCTGCCAAAGCTAAGGGACTAACTTGTGTTGATGCAACTTGCCCTGATGTCATTCGTACACATAACCTTGTTAAGGAACATAGTGCCGTTGGAGATATTATCTACATCGGCAAGAAGAATCATCCCGAATCTGAAGGAACAGTTGGTATCTCAGATAAAATTCATCTTGTAACATCTATTGAAGATGTAGATGAATTAAAGAATGTATCTCTTGAGAATATTCTCATTACCAATCAAACAACACTTTCCATGTTAGATACAGCAGAAATCATTGCACACTGTAAGAAACTCTTCCCTGACGCAATCGTCGCAAAGGAAATCTGTAACGCTACCAGCAAGCGTCAAGAAGCTGTATTACAACTACAGAATGTTGATTTACTTATTGTTGTTGGGGATGCACGTTCCAATAACTCCAATCAACTTGCCAAAATTGCCAAACATGCAGGTATCCAAGAATCTTATCTTATTGATAGTGTTCTAGATTTAACTCCATCCATGATTGATGGACATAAACGTATCGCAATTACAAGTGGGTCTTCCACACCAAATTCTATCACCGACCAAGTCGTTGACTTCTTAAATGAATATGCACGCACAGGCGTATGGCAATTACCAGAGACTGTTAACGTGCAATTGATCTAAGATCTTCTAATTCCTCTTTAGTAAGAGGTCTATATTCACCTGGTTTTAAAGTTTCATCTAAAACTAAATTCTTCATACGAAGACGTTTCAGATAAACAACTTTATCACCAACAGAATTAAATATGAATTTAATCTCATGATACTTCCCCTCTTGAATCATCAGAGTACAAGAAGTATCAGAGATTTTTTTATATACTGCCGGTTTATAACTTACACCATTGTATGTAACACCAGATTCAATCTTAGCGATATCCTCTTCTGTTAGTGGTAATGTATGTTCTACGTAATACTCTTTTTCAACATGTTTCTTTGGCGATAATAGTTCATGTGCCAAAGGACCATCATTGGTAATCATCAGTAAGCCTTCAGTATCTTTGTCTAAACGTCCACACGGAAACATCCCTTTATAGTCTTCCGCAATTAGATCTAATACTGTGGGACAGTTTTTCCCTTCTGTAGCACTGATATATCCAGCTGGTTTATTTAACATGTAATACACATATTTTTCATAGACCACCGGTATATCATCCACAAAGATTTCTACTGTATTTTCATCAACTCGCATATCAGAAGACTTCGCGATTTCACCATTGACACGTACACGTTTCTCTTTGACGAGTTTCTTAACTTCACTACGACTGCCAACACGTGCATTTGCAAGAATACGATCTAAACGCAACATTTACGCACCTCTATGAAGAATGCGATTAAACATTCCACGCAAATCGCGATGGAAGATAGACTTAGGCAGACGGAATAATTCACTGCTTGCAAAGTATACACCCATTCCTAAACTTCCAATGATACCAACAAATACAATCGCTATTAAGCGGGAATATTGTGTAGGATCAATACCAATCCAACGTATGATGACATAGATACCATTCATCGCAAAACAACAAATAATAATCTTCACTAAGCGAATGATCATATTCTTCACACGAACTGGATATGTCTTTTGAATCTTATAGATACTAAGCGCAATAAATGTAATCTCGCAAAGAATACTGGAGATGATGGCACCGGAATATCCAAATAAATAACAACATGGATAGAATGTAATAACCTTCACCAAGAATCCTACTGAGAAGTAAATCAAAGTATGTCTTCTCATCTTTAAGGACAATAAGATGGATAGTAATACAGGAGTCACTGTAGTACCAAACGCTAAGATACTCGACCAGAATAAAGCAACCTGTCCATATTCTAATTCCTTAGCGCCATACATGATGTAGTAGATAGGACCAGATAAAGCAGCCATCGATACACAAACTGGAATGACAATATAGAATACTGTACCAAGACAGTCCTCAAGAGACTTACGTAGTCCCTTCCAATCCGCATGAACCAAAGAAACAGTGATAAATGGAACAGCACCAGCCGCAAAACCATTACCGATAACCTGTGGGATGGAAGTTAACTTATCACAGTTTGTCTGGATAATACTCAATAACATTGTTGCTTGGCTATGTTGCATACCTAAGCCTTCCATCACAGACACAAAGAAGTTTGTATTCACAAGTACCTGTGAGTTTGCCAAGATGGAACTTAATAGGAATGGAATTACATACATCACAAACTCATGAATCAACTCTTTGATTGCGACTGAATTTGTAGATTGTAGTTTTGCCTTTTGTTGTACATCCCTGAAGTGTTTGCGGTCAAAGTTCATAAACTGCAGTAAGGCAACCATCGCACCGACACCAGTACCACCAACTGCTGTATAGATATATACAATCTTTGGAAGATGCAGAATATACACAACAAACCAACCTGCACCAAGTAAGAATCCTACACGTACAAATTGTTCAATCACCTGTGATAAAGAATACTGCTGCATTTCCTTGGCACCTTGATAATATCCACGATAGCTATATAAAACTGATACCAAGAATAAAGCCATCGCTAGAATCACAAATGAGTTTTGCATTGCTGCAAGTTCATTAGCTGAATACGATGTACCACCCAGTGCTCGAGCTGCTAAAGGACCTGAAAAGCCAATAAACAATACAGCCATCACAAAACCAGAAACCATTAATAAACTTGTCGCTAAGATACGTACTAGCACAACTGTCTTATAGTCATTTTTAGAAAGATACTTTGCGACTAATGCTGCTAAGGCAAATGGAATACCCGCACTACATATCTGTAATAGAATCGTATAATAGTCAAATGCAGCAGAATAATAAATCATATTCTGCTGACCAACGATTGCTTTAAATGGAACGATATAGAATAAACCGATTAACTTTGTAATGAAGATACCAGCAGAAGTCGTTAAGGAACTGGCAATAAACGATTTTTTAATTGTATTTGTTTCTTTCATGTATCCAACTCCTCTTATTTCTCGTATTTAAGATCTTTTTGTATGTATTGTTTTACAACTTGTTTATTGGCTTGATCACGCCATTCCACAACAAATTTCAAGTTGATATGATCTTCAGAACTTTCACCACTAATGACAAGCCCCTTCATTAGACCTTTTGATTTATCTACTTGATTTGGCACAAGTGATACATCTGTATCAAAAACACCTAATGATGGCATCATCTTATCATTGTCCGCAAACGCAATATCATTTTCCACCGCAAAAATACGGCAATGGTACATCTCTGTCTTTGGATTGTCTATAATTACATAATAGCGATATGTACCATCGGATAACTGCGTCATCTCTGTACCAATTGAAAAATAATCACTAGAATCTAGATAGTTTTTTGTATTTAAAACTTCTGTATAATAACTTTCATATAATTCCATAGCCGCATTTGTTTCAGCGTCTTTTTTAGCACAGCCAGATAACATGCAGATACAGATTGCAATGACCAATAAATATCTATACATACAAATACCTCGCCTGTAATTATACCATAGAACAGTTATAAAAACGGATAGCCTTTTGACTATCCGCATGCTTTAGAATGTTAATACAAAGTAATTCTTTTTTCCTTTTTTAAGGATGGAGAATTCTTGGTTGATAGCTGCTGACTGATGTAATACAGCCTGAATATCTGTAATCTTATTACCGTTTACTGATACAGAACCCTGTTCAATTAACTTACGCGCTTCAGATTTAGACTTACATACTTCTGCTATCACTAGTGTATCAATCAAAGTTACACCATCTTCTACAGCTGCCTTCTTAGCATCTGCTAGACCTTCCTTCATCTCCTCTGGAGATAAAGTCATAATATCACCCTTAAAGAATGTCTCTGTGATACGTAATGCCTTCTCTAAACCATCTTTACCATGAACTAGTTCTGTTAGTTCAGCTGCTAATGCCTTCTGTCCTTCACGCTTTTCAGGTGCACTCTTAAGAGATTCTTCATAACCCATGATCTCTTCTGGTGTATGGAAGCTAAGTCTCTTGAGGTAGTCTACGATATCTGCATCTGGTGTATTCAACCAGAACTGGTAGAATTCATACGCATTTGTACGAGTAGGATCTAACCAAATATTCTTACCTTCAGACTTACCAAACTTAGAGCCATCACTCTTTGTGATTAATGGAGAAGTAATACCGAATACCTTCGCATTATCACCCTCCATCTTACGGATAAGTTCCATACCAGAAGTTAAGTTACCCCATTGGTCAGAACCACCAATCTGAATCTGGCAGTTATACTTCTTAAATAAGTTATACCAGTCGATAGACTGTAAGATTGTATAACTAAATTCTGTGTAAGAAATACCAGAATCTAATCTCTTTTTGATCGTATCCTTTTGTAACATGTAAGAGATGTTAAATAACTTACCATAGTCACGTAAGAAGGCTAATAAGTTCATCTCACCCAACCAGTTATTATTGTTTTCCATGATAGCTGCGTTAGAGCCTTCAAAGGATAAGAATTTAGCTAACTGTTCACGGATGCACTCAGCGTTATGAAGTACTTCTTCATGTGTTAGTAGTTTTCTTTCTGTTGTAGGACGTGGATCACCAATCATTCCTGTAAAACCACCACATAAGGCAATTGGTTGATGTCCTTGTAATTGGTAACGACGTAATAATAGGATTTGTTGTAAGTGTCCTACATGGAGAGAATCTGCTGTTGGATCAAATCCACAGTAGATTGTCGTTGGATTCTTAAGTTGTTCGCCTAGTCCTTCTTTATCCGTGCAATCTTTGACCAAGCCACGCCACTGTAATTCTTCAATAAAATTCATATACTAATCCTTTCCTAGCGCCATAATAAAAGGCGCCCATATCTCTAAGGACGCCTCAGCGCGGTACCACCTTAGTTTACGAATCATCGTACACTCATTTCTCTTTAACGCAGAGTAACGGTCTACCTTTTGAGATAAACAGCTCCTAGATGTATTCATCACCGATCCAGAATTCCTTTCACCAACCGGAATCTCTCTACACATGCATACATGTGATTACTCATTCTATTCAACGCTTTTAGTTCTTTGTTGTCTGTCTTGGAGTAAACAGATAACTTAATTCAATGCTTTCGCCCTTTTCTTCATGATTTTCTTCTTCATTCTGCAATAACTTTGTCATAACACGCATAGAAACTGCGCCTAAGTCATAAGATGGAATGGAGAAGCTAGAAATCTGTGGACGTACCATGGAATTATACTTCGTATCGAGTACACATACAACTTCCATTTCATCAGGAATGGAAATATCATTTTCTCTACTTGCGTTTAACAATGCGAAGCATTGGGAATCTCTATTAGCGATCACAACATCATATCGATGATCTCTCATCCACTTGGATAAGAATGCATAAGATGTACGAGCATCAGAAGGAATCGAAATCGCTCCAGTAAACTTCTTACCACGAGCTTCATATGCTTTCTTTGCTCCAGCAACCATCTTTTCATACTGTTGTGGATTCTTACGATCTTCTAAGATACCGATGTTATCTTTGCCTTCTTCTAAGAACTTAGAAACAAGTTCAAAGACAGCCTTCTTGATATCTACATAAACACTACTGATACCCTTACCATTAATCTTATTACCGATGACAACGATTGGGATATTGTATTTGCTTAATGCATCCATATCACCAGCTACTAACTTATCATTGAAGATGACAACACCATCTACATGCGACTTGATAATGTCTTCAATCACAGTATTAATATCTGTAATACCAGCTGTAATAGTATGTAGCATAATGTTATAGTTATAAATCTTCGCTACATCAATCAAACCATTAATAACTTGGCCTGTATATGTAAAGCTTGCTTCAGGAACCACCAAACCGATAGAAGTTGACTTCTGTAACGCAAGACCTTGCGCAATCGCGTTTGGTTTATAACCTAACTTTTCAACGGCAGCTTCAACGCGTTCCTTTGTAGGTGCTTTTACAACGTTTGATCCGTTGATTACACGGGAAACGGTAGCCAGCGAAACGCCAGCTTCTTTAGCGACATCGTAGATTGTTACTCGTTTCATCGTATACCTCCTACTTCTCATCCTTTGAATGAATCATATTTCTTACTGTTTCAATACTCTTATCTACAGCTTGTTTTGTAGTATCCTTCACTTTTTGAATCGTATCTTGTACATCAGGACGACTTACAAAATCATTGACCTTTGTAATTGTCTTTTGTGTTGTATTCTTAATAACATTTGTAATTTCTTTTGTCTTAGGTACGATATAATCTTTGGCTTGTTGATAAGCATCACTTGCCTTATCTGATACATCCTTTACTTTAGGATCCTTCTTGAGTTCATCAAGTTTAATCATCGCTGTATCATAAGCCTTTGTCGCATTCTTCTTGATATAATCTAATGTCT
>CALBKL010000043.1 GCA_937895985.1 uncultured Solobacterium sp. | reverse complement strand
AGAAGAAACAAAGAAATTTATCGAAATTCTATAACTGGAAGAAATTCCAGTTTTTTTGTGCAAAAGAAAAGCCATCGTGTATTGCGATGGCTTTTAAACTATCTATATGATTTTCTCTTTGAGAAGAGGTAACCGCTAGCGATAATGCCAACGAACATCATTCCAATGTAGAGATAGATATTTGTAGAATCGCTTGTCTTTGGTGTAGTAGGATTCTGTGGTCGCTCTGTGTTTGTGATGGTGAAGCCTGTTGTTTGATTGCCGGTGATTGTGGCGTCATAACCATTAACAGTATCTTCACTAATCGTGTATTGGATCTCTGTACCGCTTTGATCGTACTTACGTACATTAGTGAAACTAGCTGTCCAGTTATTTGTATCATCTAATGTTAGAGTTGTACCTGTATCTGTTCCATTAGCGAATAAGTGAACTGTGATAGGACCTGCTTTTGGACCTACCCATGTCTTTGTGACAGAGATATTTGTCTTGGTTGGTTTGTCGGAGATGGTTTGTAACGCACCATCCGTAGCTGTTACTTGTAATGTATATTCTGTGTTATTTAATTCATAACCAGCAGGAGCGGTTGTCTCTTTTACTTTATAAGTACCTTGTACTAAAGCTTCAGAAGTAACAGTACCATCTGCGCCTGTTGTTAGATTAAATGTTGTACCATCTGGTTGTGTAACTGTAAATACTGCGTTAGCTAAAGTGATTGAGTTATCGTCTTCGTCAACTTTTGTTAATTTGATTTTGTGTGCGAGGTCACCTGAACCAGAACCTCCAGAGTAAGCTCTTGTAAAGTGTGCATCAAAATCATAAGTTTGACCATTAGATGTTAATGTGAGGGTGTTGTTTAAATCAGTACCTTCTGTGTATGTAGATTGATAAGTGAGACGATACTGTTCCCCATTAATATTTCCAACATTGATTGTAAATGTCTGGTCGTTATCAGACATTGTTAGTTTTCCTGCTAAGTTAACTGGTGTTGATGTTCCGGTAATATCATTACCATATTGATCCATCTGAACTGTAAATAAGCGAATTGTATTTGGTAAAATTCTTTCGTTAGAGCCAACGATGGTATCGTGGATAATTGCATTTGGTAGTATTGCTTGTCTATGGTTGATGCGAATTTCCCAGTTTGCGATATTTGGGTTGGTTGTGTCATACCAAGCAAATTTATGTAGCGTTTCATTATTTAAAATCTGTGGCCCATCAACATTGACGGAACCCGTTGAAGATGATGTATTAGGTTGTCCTGCATTAACAGTAATAGTGAATGAACTAGATTGATTAATAGGAACCCTTGTTAAATCAAATCTAGCAGATAGTTGAATATTACCATTAACGTTGTAGCGATTATCAACCCAGTCTGTGAATACTACTTTTGCGGTTGCGCCAGTTGTACCTGGAGTGATATGTGCTCTTGCGATTACTGCTCCTGATCCATCCTGGTCATAGAGGTCAAAGTCGACAGGACTTGAGTCTGCTGAGAACATAACTGTATCAGGCAGATCAATTGTGAAGTAGTCACCTGCTTTTAATGTTGCGCCTGTATTATTAGTTGCCCAATCTAAGTTAAAGTAGAAGTTATCAGTATAGTAGATATCTCCAACATTTGTTCTAGATAGATTCATAAATCTAAAGTTTGTGATTGCCGCATCAACTTGTTTTGGACCATTATCAGCGATAACGTTTGTTTTAGTCCAACTGATAAGAGCTGTTAATGTCATTAAAAATGATAAAATTACAGCGAAATAATTCCTCTTTTTCATATATATTTCCTTCCGCCCATGATTTCTACAGTGTTTAGATTTGCCATGTACGAGTGAATTATATACCGAACAAATTGTGACAATTTTAAAGTATTCCTTAAGATTTCTTTTTTGTTTATGTATATATCAACAAATAAAAAAACAGCCTAGAGTAGGCTGTTAGTGAAAGTCGATATCGCCAGCATTTGTTTTGATGACAATTTCACCTTTTCCATCACCGACAATATATTTTTTATGGCGGAGCTTTTGGTATGGTAAATCATCGTCAAAGTCAATATCTCCGAAGTTTGTGGAGAGACTTGCGCGGTAGTCTTTTGTTTCTGTTGTCATATCAATATCGCCAGCAGTAGATGTGACTTGGATATTCTGAATTTCTCCATGAACATCTAAATCAATGTCACCTGCAGTTGTTTTTACTTCGATGATAGGAGAGGATACTTCCATATCGATATCGCCTGCAGCTGCGGAGAGTTGAATGACATTGGCGGCGTGTTTTTGAATATCAATATCACCAGCTGCGATATTGGCATATAGATTACCTGTTGTATTTGTTAAGTCCACATCACCAGCAGATAGCTTCATGCTAATTTCGTCGAAGTTGGAATCAGAGACATCTAAGTCACCTGCTAACATCGTAAAGTCAGCACGTTTCATTTCAACGCGGCTAATAGAAACATCTCCAGATTTGTTGTGACAGTTAAATTCATCAAGTTTGATATCGTTGATATCTACATCCCCAGCAGGTGCTTCCATTGTGATTGTTGAAACATTAGATGGGATTTTTACAGTCAAGTCACCACTACCAGACACAAGAATCGTAGCAGTTGTATCATTTATTTCACAACGAATTCCATCAGTTGTAGGATTTCTAAAGATACTTTGTGACTGGGTAAATTCATAGCGGAGTTCATTTCCTTTTTCTAGAGATATATCCAAGGATGACATTAATGTCTCGCTGTGAATCACTAAGTGAGCGATAGAATCTGGAAGTGTTTCAGTCTGAGGGTCTGAATAGTACTGCGCTGTATTCTTCTTACGGTCAATATTAACTGTAAAGTTTTTTGCATGGCCAAGTGCTTCATCTGCGATACGTGTAAATGCATGGAAGGCTGTAGATAATCCTTCTTTTAAGACTTCGTAGTCTTTGTTTTTCTGTTCTTTATGAACAGTTTCTTTTTCTCCACCCATCATGTGGATATTCTCAATTACATCATCGATTGTACCGAGATCGTTCATGATTTCTTCTTCGCTTCTACCTTCGCTAATTCCTTCTTGAAAGTGTGCTTCAAAAGCATCGAGAATATCTTTTTTAAAACTTGGCGAGTAGTTTGCGAGTGCTTGATTTAAAGCTGCTAAGTATTCATTTTTTGTCATATCAGTTTTTCCACCTTTTGAACGAATGTAATCCATTCTTCTTTCTGTTGTTGTTGATAAAGTTTTCCTTCTTCTGTTAAATGATAGTATTTTCTAGCTGGGCCACCGGATGACTCGACAAGATAGGTCTCAAGATAACCATTATCTTTCAGTCTTTTTAAAATTAAATATAATGTACCGGCAGTGACGGACATTTCTTGGGAAATATCTTCAGTTAGTTCGTATCCATACTTGTCATCTTTTACTAACTTCGAAAGAACGCATAATTCTAAAACACCTTTTTTAAATTGTGCATCCATTATTTTTCCTCCTTGCAAGTAGAATATAACACATACTATTATGTAATGCAATATAGTATGCGAAAAAATATACTCCGTTTGGAGTATATTAGAGTAAATGAATTTGGTGTGCTTCGCATTCATCGACCATATCTTGTGGCCAGATGGATGCTTGTACTTCACCGACATGAGCTTTATTCAGCAGTAACATGCACAATCTGGATTGACCAATACCGCCACCAATAGTATATGGAAGTTCGCATTTTTGAATCATTTGGTGATATGGATACTGTAGACGTTCTTCCGCATTGCGGATACGGCATTGTTCTACGATGGAGTTTTCATCGACACGAATACCCATGCTAGAGATTTCTAATGCACGTTCTAGGGATGGTAACCAGAAGAATAAATCTCCATTGAGGTTCCAGTCATCATAGTCAGGTGCACGTCCATCATGTGGTTTTCCGCTATGCTTCAAAGCGTGTCCAATTCGTTTGATGAAGACACATTTCTTTTCTTTTGTGATTGCGTCTTCACGTTCTTTTGGCGAAAGATCTGGGTACATGTCTTCTAATTCTTGAGAATCGATGAAGAATACATCATTTGCGAGATGACATACTGCGTGTGGGTATTTATACCAGATTTCATGTTCCATGTGTTTGATGACTTTGAAGATTGTACGTACTGTTTCCTCTAGCATCGCTTCTGTACGTTCTTCTTTCGTGATGACTTTTTCCCAGTCCCATTGGTCTACGTAAACAGAGTGTAAGTTATCTAGTTCTTCATCACGACGAATTGCATTCATATTTGTATATAATCCATCATGAACAGCAAAGTTATATTTCTTAAGTGCGAAACGTTTCCACTTGGCAAGAGATTGTACAACTTCAATTGTTTCGTTTGGCATCTCTGCAATATCGAATGATACAGGACGCTCTATACCATTTAGGTTATCGTTCAAACCAGTACTCTTTGGAACGAATAATGGAGCAGAGATTCTAGATAGGTGCATTTCTCTTCCAAACTCCTTTTGGAAAGTATCGCGAATATATTTGATGGCTTCTTGTGTTTGTCTCACATCAAGAATAGGATCATAGTCTTTAGGTATTACTAATTGCATAACATCACCTCATAGTGCGTTTAATTTTAACACAGAATGAAGAACTTGAGATAGAGAGAAATCATGTAATTTGATGGCTTTTTGCGAATGGAATTAGTGAGATGCCATGCATACATGCGGTGGTGTGTATATTCCTTGAAAAATTCAATTATCTTTCATACAATATAACACGATTAAGGAGTGTAATGATGACACGTTATGATATAGCAATTATCGGTACTGGTCCAGCAGGATTAGAGGCAGCCATTACCGCGAAGGTACGTAATAAAAATATTATCTTATTTGGTTCAAAGGGCTTGAGCCAAAAAATGCAGGTGGTAAAACACCCAATTTTAAACTACTTGGGTTTACCATCTAAAACAGGTGTAGAGATGGCTAATGTATTCCAACAGCAGTTGGATGAACTTGGAATCTCGATTACAGAAGAGAAGGTCTCAAATGTGTATGCGATGGGTGAGTACTTCGCGTTACAGTTAAATAACAGTGAAATGGTTGAGGCAACTTCCGTCATTCTAGCGAGTGGTGTTGCGGCAGGAAAGCCATATG
>CALBKL010000042.1 GCA_937895985.1 uncultured Solobacterium sp. | reverse complement strand
AGTGTATCTTCTACATGGTATCACTGGTTCTGGTAAGACAGAGGTATATTTACAACTGGCTGCACAAGCACTTTTACAACATAAACAGGTATTGATTTTAGTGCCTGAAATCAGTTTGACACCACAAATGATTCATCGTGTTTCTTCTCGCTTTGGACATGCATTAGCAATCTATCATAGTGGACTAAGCGACCAAGAGAAGTATGAGCAGTACCGCAAGGTAAAGACTGGTAAAGCATCTATTGTCGTTGGCACAAGAAGTGCGGTATTTTTGCCATTTCAGAATTTAGGTTTGATTGTCATGGATGAAGAACATGATAATTCTTATAAACAAGAAAACCAGCCAACATATCATTGTCGTGATGTGGCTATCTGGAGAGGTCATTATCATCACTGTAAAGTGATACTTGGCTCAGCAACACCAGCACTTGAAAGTTATGCACGTGCTCTAAAAAATGTATATCACTTGGTAAAGATGAATGAACGTATCAATCAAAGTTTACCAAACATTCAACTTGTATCAATCAAGGATAGTATTAAGAAGAACGGCAACTATATCATTACTGATGAATTACGTAAGAAGATACAAGAGCGTTTAGAGAAAAATGAGCAGAGTATTCTGTTATTAAATCGCCGTGGGTATGTCACTCAGCTTCGCTGCAAGTCTTGCCAAGAGGTTGTGAAATGTCCACATTGTGATATTGCAATGAGTTATCATCGTGATGTGAATCGCTTAAAATGTCATACTTGCGGTACAGAGATTGCTGTGCCAAAGGAATGCCCACATTGTCATAATCGTACGGGTTTTACCACAATGGGTTTTGGCACAGAGAAACTAGAAGCGGAAGTACATGCATTATTTCCTGATGCGAAGGTATTGCGTATGGATGCGGATACTACAGGTAGAAAGAATGCGCATCAAAAGATATTACAAGCTTTCGGTAATCATGAAGCAGATATCTTATTGGGTACACAGATGATAGCCAAGGGATTAGATTATCCACACGTTACACTGGTTGGTGTCATCAATGGGGATGAGGGTTTACAACGTACGGACTTCCGTAGTTGTGAGATGACCTTTGATTTATTGATGCAGGCAGGTGGAAGAAGTGGCAGAGCTGATACAGTGGGTGAAGTTGTATATCAAGTATTTGATCCAAGCCACTATGCGGTGCAGTGTGCTGCAAGGCAAGACTACGAAGCATTTTTCCGCAACGAGATGAAGTTTCGCCATGCTGGACAATATCCACCATATACTTACTTGATTGCCTTAACGATCCAAGGTCGCAAGGATGATGTGGTGCTAAATCAAGCAATGGCAATCAAGGATGAAATCGTGGGTAACTTTAAAACGATTGGTATTATTTCGTTGTTAAAGATACAAGATTTATATCGTTATCGAATCTTGTTAAAGGGGAAGGATTTAGATTCGATGAGACATTCTGTTGCAAGGTTTTTATCTACGACAAAGATAGATGTAACAGGGTTACGGATTGATATCAATCCGATGTATTTAGATTAAAGGAGTTATATGAAAGATTTATTACAATATCGTAAAGAACTATTATGTGGTGAAAAAATTACACTCAGAGGTACGACGGCTGAAGATGAAGCAATTTTAGCAAAGTGGTGGAACGAAGAGACAATGTTACTTGGGAATCGCTCTAGAATCGTTCCTACATTTGCGGAAGAGAACTCTTCTCTATTTCATAGCTGGTCAGCAAACCAGGGAAGAACTGGCTTTGGATTAACAATAGAAAATAAGCAGGGTGA
>CALBKL010000041.1 GCA_937895985.1 uncultured Solobacterium sp. | reverse complement strand
CAACAGCCAAATATCGACGTAGTTGTATTAAGGCTATCTGATCTTGTAGAAATGCTCTATCCTTTAAGGATGTACGCATTAAAGATATAACACTTACAATAATTGGAATACAGATACAGACCGTTAATATAGCAACTAAGACTTCAACGAGGGCGAATCCTTTTCTATTTGACATGCTTGTAAACATCCTTCTACATCTTTCATTCTTTCGATGAGTGACTCTTCCATCTTTCGTATCGTTCTATCAAATACTGTATGCTGTGCATATTTAGCCTGTACAATACTGGTAATCATAGTCACCAATAACAAAGTAATACTTAAACATACATATGCCTCTGCAGTAAGTAATCCCTTTTTATTGAGTCGCAAGTCTACCACCACCTAGTTCTACGACGATGGAGCGATTATTTTGAAAATAGATTGTCTTTGCTTGATTCACATTCCCCTTTTGATTAAAGCGCACATTATATATGTCAAATGATACAGGTTGCGCTTGTTTCATTGCGGTACTTTGTAAGTATAGATATTCATCTACAAAGGCGTAATATTCAGTATCAGGAATATGAATATTTGTTGGTAATAACATCATAAATACCGATATCACAAATAACACAATACACATTTCAATCAAACTAAAACCCTTATTCGATATATGCATGTCCATCACTAATTACAAGACTCTTTTCACCATCACAGGTTATTTGTTGTTCAGTTAATAAACCTGCGTTAATTAAATCACTGACACTGCTTGGATAACTGTCATATTCCAATTTATATTGAATAATTGCAGAATCCGCAATCTTCTCTAAAGCCTTACATCCCTTATCACTTACAATATTCAGTGTCTTTTTTATATTTGGTATAACTAATAGAAACAAAATCGAAATGATTAAGATTACAATTGTCATCTCTAGTAATGTAAATCCCTTTTTATTCATTACTCACCTCCTATATGTTCTGTAACATCTGCATCGGTAACATCAATATTTGATAGACAACAAGTAGGATAAGCCCAATTGCCCCGTAACATAATAGTTGTACGCTACGCGTAAAGATACGTACTTGTTTGATATGTCGTTGTTGGTTCATCACAAGATAGCCTTCCAACATTTTTTCACAATTAGAACCATGTATAGCTATCTGAAAGAACTGTTGTAAGGCATGTTCTACATAGGGTGTATGTAAGGTTTCTTCAAAGGATTCCCCTTTGGATAAAGATTCATTTAACTCGCGTGCAATTAAACCTACCAGCGGTTTCTCTTTGATATCCAAAAGAATTTTCATAGTCTGTATTGTGGAAATACGCACCCTTACACATTCTAAAAAGTATCTTGCAAACTCTGCAGATGCCTTTTGAACCATAATGGAATCTGGTACATACTTTACAAGCACACGATATAACCAGCACTTTCTTTTAGGTTCTTGAAACACAACCCATAACAATAACCCTACTACTAATAAAATTGTAACTAGCCATGATAATAGTTGAATAAAACTTCTTAAGAAGTAATAACTTTTCACATTGATGTCAAAGCTTGTCATAAGTGTCATCATCTGTGGAAAGACTAATCCATTAAATAAATACATTCCAATAAACATCACAAACAACATGACCACTGGATATACCATATCCTTCATCATCTTTTGTTTCATCTTCTCCTCATGCGTTGCTAGTTCAACTGAAATACGCATACTCTCAAGTACAGGTAAATAACGAATAAAGTTATTAAAGTATCTTCGATAACCCTTCGGCAACAACATTGAGAACGCCTCTTTAAATGTTTGACC
>CALBKL010000040.1 GCA_937895985.1 uncultured Solobacterium sp. | reverse complement strand
CGAGTGTAAGAATTGATTATGCAGTATCTTTTGGACCTGTTGTTTTGATTGTGATAATCCTAGCGCTACTATTCCGTATGCTTGGTGTATATCTGAGTGTTATGAAAACAAAGTTTAATATGAAGGAAAAAATATTTACGATGATTGCCTATATTCCAAAGGCTACGGTACAAGCTGCGATTGGAGGACTTGCATTAGAGGCGGGTCTTGCTAGTGGAGAGTTAATTCTAACAGCTGCAGTTACCGCAATCCTATTTACTGCACCGCTTGGGGCCATCTTTATTTCATTTACTTACCGTAACTTTTTACAAAAAGCATAGAGTCATTTAGGAGTTTTACAACAATTCTTGTTTTATTCTATTTTTCGTCTTTACTTCTAGTTCCTATTTGTTATGATATTTACGTGTTTTATGGTTTGGTAACGGATGTCTTAGAGACAGGAAGGATGGAGCTATGGCTTTAGGTGTTGTGACTCTCCGAACAATAGAATATATTGTCGATGTTTCGACAAACACATCTCTGATGGCGGTTTTCTGCGCCCAAAAATGTGGAAATAATGTTTTTTGAATACGATCTGTGGAGAAATCTCCACGGATTTTTTGTTTTATTAGAAAATGGAGGAAGATAAGATGAAAAAAGTAGCGATTTTAATGGGCAGTGACAGTGACTTCGGTGTGATGTCAAAGGCAGTTTCAGTGTTAAAGGAATTTGAAATTCCAGTAGAAGTACATGTATATTCTGCGCACCGCACACCAGAAAAGGTTGCGGCGTTTGCCTCAAATGCGAAGGATAATGGCTTTGGTGTCATTATTGCAGGTGCTGGAATGGCAGCTGCGTTAGCAGGTGTAGTGGCAGGACATACAACGCTACCAGTTATCGGAGTTCCTCTGAAGTCCAATGTATTAGAAGGTGTAGATGCATTATTATCTACAGTTATGATGCCTAGTGGTATCCCGGTTGCGACAGTAGCGATTGATGGTTCCAAGAATGCAGCGTATTTAGCAGCACAAATCTTAGCTGTCGGTGATGAAGAACTTGCAAAGAAAGTATTAGAAAATCGTCAGAAACAAAGTGCAGCAGTATTAGTGAAAGACCAAGAAATCCAAGAAAAAGTACAGGCATTATAAATATAGGAGAGAGAACATGCAGGATATGATTCATGAGGAGTGTGGTGTTTTCGGCATTTACGACAAAAACATGGTGAGTGATGTAGTATCCGATACTTACTATGGTTTATTTTCCTTACAACATCGTGGACAAGAAAGTTGCGGTATTGCGGTCAATGACCGTGGTGTTATTACATCGCATAAAGATGTTGGTTTAGTACGGGATGTATTTGATCAACATGAACTAGATAAACTAGGTAAGGGTCAGATGGCGATTGGTCATACCAGATATTCAACATTTGGCACGGTTAATCATACGAATGCACAACCTTTACTGGTTCGCCATATTAAAGGACAACTAGCGATTGCACACAATGGAAACTTAACCAACGCTGCTGAGCTACGTGAAGAGTTAGAGCGTAAGGGCGCAATCTTCCATACAACCAATGACTCAGAAATTATTTGTTATATCATCATCCAAGAACGATTAAAGACTTCCTCTATTGAAGAGGCAATTGAAAATACAATGAATCGTATTGAAGGTGCCTATAGTCTTGTTGTGATGTCACCTGAAAAGTTAATTGCAGTAAGAGATAAAAAGGGATTCCGTCCATTGGTGATGGGAAAAGACAAAGATGGAAGAATCGTATTTGCATCTGAGACATGCGCATTTGCGGCAGTTGGCGTAGATTATGTACGTGATATAGATGCGGGAGAAATTGTTGTAATCGATCATGATGGTATCGAGCATTCTATCCGGACACACTGTAAGGAAAAGCCTCATATGTGTGTATTTGAATATGTGTATTTTGCACGTAGTGATTCGATTCTCCAACATCAGCCAGTCCATGAGGCTAGACGTAATGCAGGTCGTATCCTAGCTAAAGAACATCCAGTAGAAGCAGATGTTGTCATTGGTGTACCTGATTCTGGGCTAGATGCGGCTCAAGGTTATGCGGAGGAATCAGGTATTCCTTATGGTATGGGCTTTATCAAGAATCGTTATATTGCACGTACATTTATCCAACCAACACAAGGACAGCGTGAAAATGCAGTAAATATGAAGCTTCATGTGGTTTCTTCTGTTGTAAAGGGTAAACGTGTCATCATGGTAGATGATTCTATCGTACGTGGAACGACGAGTGCTCGTATTGTAAAACTATTACGTGATGGAGGTGCTACAGAAGTACACGTACGTGTATCAGCGCCACCATTTATCTCACCGTGTTATTTTGGAACAGATATTGATTCCAAGCAGAACTTGATTGCATGTCAAATGAACTTAGAAGAAATATGTAAATCTATCGGTGCAGATTCCTTAGGGTATTTAAGCGTTGATGGTGTAAAGAAGATGGCATCGGATGCGGATTGTGATTTCTGTACAGGATGTTTTACAGAGAAGTATCCTGCACCAATCCCTAAGCATTCTGAAAAATCAAAATTTGAAATGAAAATCGAAAAGAAGGAGAGCAAACATGACGAAGAGTTATAGTGATGCTTATAAGGCTGCAGGTGTTGATGTAACTGCTGGATATAAAGCAGTAGAACTGATGAAGAAACATGTATCTCGTACTACTACATCAGGTGTGTTAGATTCCATCGGTGGTTTTGGCGGATTATTTGCGCCAGATATGACAGGCATGAAGAAGCCAGTACTTGTATCTGGTACAGATGGTGTTGGCACAAAGCTAAAGCTTGCGATGTTATTAGATAAGCATGATACAGTTGGTATCGATTGTGTTGCGATGTGTGTTAATGATGTTGTATGTGCAGGTGCACAACCACTCTTCTTTTTAGACTATATTGCGTGTGGTAAAAACAATCCTGAAAAGATAGCAGATATTGTAAAGGGTGTCGCAGATGGCTGTGTTGAAAGTGGCTGTACGCTTATCGGTGGAGAAACTGCAGAAATGCCAGGCTTCTATCCAGAAGATGAATATGATTTAGCAGGCTTTACCGTTGGTATCGTGGATGAAGAAAAAATTCTTGATAAAAACAACGTAAAAGCAGGCGATATCATTATTGGCTTGGCTTCTAGTGGTGTACATTCAAATGGCTTCTCACTTGTACGTAAAGTATTCGATATTGATGCAGGTACGACACTAAAGGACTACGCAGGTGTATTAGGAAAGCCTCTTGGTGAAACATTATTAACACCAACAAGACTTTACGTAAAACCAGTACTGCATGTACTCAAAGAAGTGAATGTAAAGTCCATCGCACATATTACAGGTGGAGGTTTCTATGAAAACTTACCACGTGCGTATGGTGAAACGCTAAACGCAAGAATTACAAAGGGTAGTTGGCCAATCTTGCCAATCTTCAAACTAATACAAGTAAAGGGTAATGTGCCTGAACATGATATGTTCAACACCTTCAACATGGGAATTGGTATGGCAATGATCGTATCACCTGAAGATGTTGAAAAGACAATGTCTATTCTAAAAGAGAATGGGGTAGACGCATACCAGATTGGTGTGATGGAAGAGGGCGACCATTCGGTCGTTATTTGCGAATGATTAATATTGCAGTACTTGTCTCAGGTGGAGGTACTAACCTACAAGCACTGATTGATGCACAAGGAAAAGTATTACAGCACGGTAAAATCAAACTTGTAATTTCATCAAAACCAGATGTTTATGCATTACACCGTGCTGAAATAGCAGGGATTGAACACTGTGTTATCGCAAAGCGTGATTATACAACACAAGAAGAATTTTCAAATGCATTACTACAACAAATGCAATCATATCAAATCGATATGATTGTACTAGCAGGATATCTTTCAATTTTGGATGAGACAATCATTCGTGCATATCCAAATCGTATTATCAATATTCATC
>CALBKL010000039.1 GCA_937895985.1 uncultured Solobacterium sp. | reverse complement strand
ATCACAATCAAAACAACAGGTCCAAAAGATACTGCATAATCAATTCTTACACTCGCACCTACTAACGCAAATAAGAAGATCTCAGCAGGTTGCCATAACTTCGCAAGAACAGCAGAGTATTTATCCGCTATCTCTGGTTTGATATGACGTATCGTGGCTGTCAAAGCCATAATAGCAAGTAATCCAGAGAATCCCACAACACCCGTCATCATTCTTTCGATTGTGATGAGTACCATCCCAATCGCAAACATGCTTGCAAGTTCTATCCCTGTAGATAACTTCAACAATCGATAGAACTTGCAAAGCACATACCCTAATACAATTCCAGAAACAATTCCAAATAAGATTGATGTTGGAATACGTAATAAGGATAATGCATTGAATTCTCCACTCTTAGCAAGTGTTAATAACGAAGTAAATAATACGATAACATATACATCATCCATCGAAGCACCAGCCATGATCAGTTGAGGAATCCCTTCTTTTGTTCCATACCCTTCATCCATTAGCTTTAACATGAGCGGCACAACCACAGCTGGCGATACTGCAGCTAATACAGTTCCAAGAATTGCGGCATTCAAGAGATCTAAATGCAGAAAAATTGGTGCTAAAATCATCAGTCCCAAAATCTCAAAACTTGCTGGAACAAAACACATTAGTAAAGCAGATGGTCCAACCTTCTTTAAATCCGAGATCTTTAAATTCAAGCCTGCACGCATCAAGATAATCATTAGCGCAATCTGTCGAATGTCAGATGAAATCTGAAAGGTTGTCGTATCAATCACGTTGAACACAAATGGTCCTAATATGATTCCCGCCAGTAAATACCCTAATAGATTTGGTAACCCTAGCTTACGCATAATCATTGCAAAAACTACACCAACTAAAATAATCATCGCAAAACTAAATAACATCACTCTATCTCCTTATATAAAAATGCTGATACCCGTAACAAAAAGAAGTTACAGGAGTTATCAGCACTTATCGCGGTTTAGATTTATAATCTTGGAAAACCCCATTTCCGTCAGAAATTATAGTTCTGATTCATTCCTTTGTCAAAAAGAAATCCCTGCTAGTCGTAGGGGGGAACTCTAGCAGGGATAGCATATATTTCTGATTGATTATAGTAATGCTTGGTTTAACATCCAGATTGTCTTAGCATAAGATGCGATAAATTCATCCATCTTCGCAGATACAAGGTAGTTATTTTCAGCATCTGCAGCTTCCTTGATTTCTGTAACACTCTTTAATAGGTACTGATAGTCAGGTAATAATTCAGAGTATAAAGTCTTCACACTTGTTACGTATGCATCTGTACCTTCTTCAATTTTTGCATTCGCAAGGAATTCCTTTAATGTTGAAACTGGCTTACCACCATTCATTAAGATTAATTCACCAACTGTATCAACCTGTGGTAATACAGCATCATATAAATTCTCAAGTTCTGGGTGAATCTGGAAGAATGACTGTCCACTTACATACCAGTGCTTATTTTGTAACTTGTGATAGAAAACGACTAAGTCGGATAATAATACATTTAATTTGTTGTTCATAATTTATAATCTCCTTTTCAATATTTTCTACAGCTATATCAGCTGACATTGATAGTATATAATCATTTATACGTGCACAATAGTATTATTTAGTCATAAAATAGTATAATATTATCAACATAAGGAGAATATATGATGAACTTTGAACTTCCACTCATCATTGAAGATGAGGAATATAATATACAATCTCAAGATGAGTTATCACACTGGCATAATTCATTTGAGTTGATTGAAGTCGTAGAAGGTAAATTCTACTGTACTGTGGATGGATCCCAATTTCTAATCAGTCAGGGTGATATCTGTATTATCAACCGCAACAAGATGCATCACATCTGCAATGAAAAGAAAACCAATCTCAAATGTAGAAAACGAACAATTATTTTCAATCCAGATTATTACATCAAAGACCAACATATCTATGAGAAATATATTTGTCCACTATTAGAAAAAGACGCCTTTGCACATATTCAATTCCACATGGATAAAGGTATTGGTTTAGATGTTTATACACTTATGAAAGAACTTGAAATTCTACAGCGCGAAAAACCGGTAGGCTATGAAATGGAAGAGTATGCTTTAATTTACCGTATCCTTCGTTGTTTATATATGGCATATGAGTATGGCCGTCAAACGATACCTTCTACTTATGACACAAATATACAAATCCAACGAAATATGACTAGTTATATCCATGAGCACTATGGTTCAAAGATTGGTTTAGAAGATATTGCGGATGCTGGACAAGTTAGTAAGAGTACCTGTATTCGTTTGTTTCACAAATATACAGGTAAATCTCCAATCGACTTCTTAAATAGTTATCGTCTTCAGATGAGTGCTGAAAAGCTAGTCACAACTTCCGAACAAATTACCGAGATTGCATATTCTTGTGGCTTTGGACAACCTAGTTACTTCAACCGTCTATTCTTAAAAGAATATAATATGACACCAAACCAATATCGCAAACTACATGCACGCATGAAAAGTTAACTAGTATATCTGGTTATATGATTTTCTATCAATCTGGTAATTTCCTCTTTTCTACTATCTTCTATAATGAGGGTTATAGACTAGGAGATTTCTCATGAAGAAAATTATGACAATGCAGGATATATCCTGTGTCGGAAAGTGCTCATTAACAGTTGCTTTACCTGTACTATCTGCGATGGGTATTGAAACTGCTGTTATTCCAACTGCCGTACTTTCAACACATACTATGTTTCAAGGCTTTACCTTTCATGATTTAACCAGTGAAGTAAATCCAATACTCACTCACTGGCAAAAAGAAGGCTTTACATTCGATGGAATCTACACAGGATATCTTGGTTCCTTCGAACAAATTGATCTTGCAAAAAAGATATTTGAGGAGTTTGGAACCCATGCTCTTCGTATCGTAGACCCATGTATGGCCGATAATGGAAAACTATACACAGGATTCGATATACCATTTACCAAGAAGATGCGTGATTTATGTGCTATCGCAGACATCATCGTACCAAACCTAACAGAAGCTTCCTTCTTATTAGGCATTCCATATCAGGAAAACTATGATGAAGACTATATCAAACATGTATTACGTCAATTAACAGAGCTCGGTTGTCATACCGCAATTATCACCGGTGTAACATTTGAACCAGGCCGTATTGGTGCGTATGCATATGAAAAGGATACAGATACATACACGACATACTTTAACGAAGAAGAACCACAACACTTCCACGGTACAGGTGATATTTGGGCAAGTACATTCAGTGGTGGTCTCTTACAAGGTTTATCCCTATTACAAGCAATGACACTTGCCTGTGACTATGTTAAGGAATCTATCCACAAAACATTGGAAGAAAAGAATCATAATATCTATGGTGTTAACTTCGAACAAGCAATGCCATTCCTAATTACATCATTACAGAAATACAAAAAGGAACACTAAGTTCCTTTTTTCATGCAAGCATACTATTATTTACGCATCTTCTTTCGCACACGATTGATGTGCCTTTCAAAGCTTCCGTTCTGTATTAACTCCGCGACGATATACTGCATGAGTGTTGAAACTGTATTGGAGCGGAAAGAAATTCTATCTTGAAATTGTTTTAAGTTATTCTTTGGTAATATCATATATCCAATTCGAACGGATGGTGCGATAGTATTGGAAAAAGTATTTAGATAGATTACCTGTTCATTATCTAAAGCATATAGTGTTTCTCTACCATTCATCCCTAAGGTATATTCGGAGTCATAATCATCTTCTACGATCCATGCATGATTTTCCTTTGCCCAGTGGATATATTGTTTTCTCTTGTTGATATCTGTTGTACTACCTGATGGATAACTATGATATGGCGTCACATGTAATATATCCGCATGATTCTTTTGTAGTTCTGAATTTAAGATACCATTCTTACCAAGTTTCATATGTATAAGTTTGACATTCTCTGTCTCATACATGAGTGAGATTTTTTCATATGATGGGTTTTCAATCGCATAAACTTTATCGCGCCCAATCATACTCACTAGAATACCATAAAAGTATTCTGAACCAGAGCCAATGATGATCTGTTCTGGATCAACATAAATTCCACGAACACGTGCTAAGTATGATGCAATCGTTTTGCGAAGATATAACAAACCATTCCATGGTGACTTTACCAGTAATACATCTTGTCGCATACTCAATACTTTACGTGCAGCCATTGCAAATACATTGGAAGAAAACAACTTATCATTTGTAATCTGTATTTCTGGTACGATTTCGATACTACTATCTTCTTTGGCACTAAAAAAATCTTTTTCAAGATAGCTTACGTAGTATCCACTTCTCATGCGAGAAGTGATATATCCTTCTGATGCTAGTAGTTCATATGCATGTGCGACTGTAATCACACTGACATTTTCTTTATCTGCCAGAATACGTTTTGAAGGTAGCTTATCCCCTGTTTGATATATTCCATGAATAATATCATTACGAACCTTTATGTAAAGATCCATGTATGCTTTGGTTTTATTGTTCATATTTCATCCCAATCTGGTCATATAAATTATAACATTTCTGGGTATATGCAGATAACCAGAATTTATTTAAAATATACACATATTTTGGAGGTTTTATGAATATTTCAGTTAAAAGATTTACTTTAATCGCAATGTTACTAGCGATGACGATAGTTTTATCTTCATTCAGTATCCCAGTACCAGGTGGACATCTATACTTTAATGACTTAGTCATTGTGACTGCCGCACTCATATTAAACCCTGTTGAGGCTTTCATCGTTGGTGGCCTTGGTTCATTCCTTGGTGATTTATTCTTCTATCCAACACCAATGTTTGTTTCCCTTGTTACTCATGGTTTACAGGCAATCGTAATTTCCTTATTAATATCCAAGAAGGAAAATCTAACTTTAAAGGATTATATTTTTGCGGTAACTGTAGGTGCAATTATTATGGTTGTAGGATATACAATAGGACGTGCATTCATCTATGCAAATCCACAAACCGCAATGCTCAAGCTACCATTCCAGATTGTACAAGCTAGTTTTGGTGCCATCATGGCAGTTATCTTGCATACACGATTACCATTAAAGAAATTTCTAAAGTAAAGGGCGTTGAGCCCTTTTTTCATATCTGCTAAGATAAACTTGCGAGGTAAATGTATGACACTATTAGATGAAAAACGCTTAGAAATCAACGATATTGATACTCAACTTGTCCAATTATTTGAGCAGCGTATGCACGCTGTAGAAAGTATCATCCAATACAAACTAGAGAACCAGCTTCCAATTCTCGATACAGGTCGTGAGGAACAAAATATCCTACGCACAAAAGCGCTGTTACAGGATGCTTGTCTTTCTGATTATTTTGAATCTTGGTATCGCTATACCATGCAAGTTTCAAAAGACTATCAGAAAGAAATCAAAGAGAAACACAATCAGAAATAACTTGCATTACATGCACGCACAAAAAAGCTATGCCAATTGACATAGCTTATTTTTTCTCTTCAAGAATCTTATAAAGTGCTTTATATAAGTCCTGTGATTCATCCTGGTTTAGACATACACAAGAACGAACTTTTGCAGGAATATCTGCACATTGTTTCTTCATGTTCTTGCCTTCTTTTGTTAACTTAATCATTACCACACGTTCATCTAACTTGGAACGCGTTCTTGTTAACCAATTCTTGTCTTCCATCTTCTTTAATAGCGGTGTGATTGTTCCACTATCTAGATATAATCGTTCACACAACTCACCAACGGAAATATCATCCTTCTCCCATAACACCAAGAGCACAATATATTGTGTATAAGTCATCTCAAGTGGTTTTAAGAGAGGAGTATACGCTGCTGTAATCTTTCTAGCAGCCGCGTAGAGCGGAAAACATAGTTGGTTCTCTAATTTTAATGCATCGATTTTCTGTCCTGTCATAATAATCACCTACTGCTTCTTTCTCTTTAATTCATCAACATACGCTACTGCAGATAATGCCGCAACGTTTCCTTGACCAGCCGCCTTGATATATTGATATGGCTGTCCTGTAATATCACCTGCCGCAAATAATCCTGCCAGGTTTGTCTTCATCTGTAAATCAACCTTGACTGCATTTCCTGCAATTTCAAGTCCAGGCACGAGCGAGCCCGGAAATTGTGTTGGTCGTAAGATAAATACACAATCTACTGCATATTCACCCTGATCTGTCTTCAGCTTGTTTGCCTTCATCATACCTGTAATTTCAACAGGTTTTTCATGATGAATTTCAATGTTCTTACTATTTAACTGTGGTTCATCCTTATATTGTGGGAAGTAATATACCTTTTCACATACTTCACCAAGGAAGTCGACTTCAGCTTCCTCTTCCTTACTTCCTGTCACAACCGCAACTACCTTTCCTTTATATAAAGGCGCATCGCAAGTTGCACAATAGCTAACGCCACGGCCCAAGAACTGTTCCTCACCAGCATATGGCTTTCCTGCCGCAACACCACTCGCTAGAATGACGGAAGTTGCCTCAAC
>CALBKL010000038.1 GCA_937895985.1 uncultured Solobacterium sp. | reverse complement strand
TCCTCTTCGTCGGCAGCGTCAGATGTGTATAAGAGACAGGTATTAGAATGTGACCCAACACCATTCAGAAGAGCTACATATATTAACCAAGCCAGAGTCCACCAAGGTTATCATTATCCACGCTCTATTTCTACTGCAATGAAATCTGCTGGTTACTTTGAACGTTTTAATAAAGATTATGATTTCTGTATCAATCGTGAGTTTGATCAGATTTATGCAACGTCTAGCCAGTATTCTTGGTCTGATGGAAAACAATTCAAAGATTTCTGTAAGGCAGCTGATATTCCTTGTGAACAATTAGTGCCAGAAAATTATTTCAAACCAGGGATGTGTGATGGTGTATTTAGAACAAGAGAATATACATATGATGCAAAAATCCTATTAGATTACTTCTTGGAAGAACTAAAGAAATATCCTAATGAAGCTATAATCAAGTATGGAGTTGATATTACAACGATTGATAAGACAAGTGATTCCTATATCATTCATACTGCAGAAGGAATTGATTATGAATCTGGCTTTGTATTGAATGCGACTTACGCTAGTACAAATCAAATTCTAGAGAAGGTTGGATTTGAAAAGTTTGGCATTAAGTATGAGTTATGTGAAATTATCTTATGCGATGTAAATGAGAAATTGAAGGATATTGGATTCACTGTCATGGATGGACCTTTCTTCTCCATTATGCCGTTTGGCAAAACTGGTTTACATTCTCTGACATCAGTAACATTTACGCCACATACAACTAGTTATGATGGATTACCTACATTTGAATGTCAGAAGGAGAGTGGCGGTTACTGTTCTCCAACACATTTAGGTAACTGCAATGACTGTCCGGCAAAGCCAAAGACAGCTTTCCCATATATGGCAAATCTTGCAAGAAAATACATGCTGGATGAGTATGGATTTGAATATAAAGGATCACTGTTCTCCATGAAACCAATTTTAATGAGTTCGGAGATTGATGATTCTAGACCTACAGTTATTCGAAAATATTCCGAAAATCCAACATTTGTTGGGGTTCTTTCTGGAAAGATTAATACAGTATACGACTTAGATGAGGTGTTAAGTGATGGAGAATAAGGAAAAGAATTTTGCGTCAGCAGTGGTTTATGTTAGAAACGCTGAAAATCGATTAGAAAAATTTTTGAAGACTATTATTTCAACAATGGAAGATAATTTTGCACACTCTGAAGTAATTTGTGTTAATGATGCTTCTGATGATAAGTCATTAGAAATCATCAAGAAAACAAGTGAGATAGCAAAATCTACAAGTGTGTCAGTTATTAATATGAGTTACTTCCATGGTTTAGAGTTATCCATGGATGCAGGTATTGATATGTCTATTGGAGACTTCGTGTTTGAATTTGATAATACAACATTAGACTTTAATCCTGAAATGATTATGACAATCTATTATCGTTCCTTGAAGGGATACGATATTGTTAGTGCATCTCCAGATCGTAAGGAAAAATTCACATCAAACTTATTCTATAAAGTGTTTGATCGATTCACAGACTATTCATATAAGATGACAACTGAAAGCTTCAGAATTTTGAGTAGACGTGTCATTAACCGTGTTAGTTCAATGAATAAGACAATTCCATATCGTAAGGTTGTATACGCAAACTGCGGTCTTAAGACGGATAATCTTAAGTACGATGTTATAAATAATATTGCATTTGATGAGGATGTACGTGAAAAGAAGTATCGTTCTAATCTCGCTGCTAATTCATTACTGTTATTTACAGATATTGGCTATCGCTTTGCAAAGTTTATGACACTATTTATGATGGTTGTTTCAGTATTTATGGTACTTTATTCTGTCGTTGTGTATCTTACAGCTAATCCAGTTGTTGGATGGACAACAACCATCTTATTCTTATCCGTTGCATTCTTCGGATTATTTGGAATTTTAACAATTATCATCAAATATCTACAGTTATTAGTTGATTTAGTGTTTAAGAGAAAACAATATAGTTTTGAAAATATTGAGAAGTTAACGAAGTAGGAGATTTTTATGAAGAAGGCACTCGTTGGATATACAGGTTTTGTTGGAAGTAATATTTACGCTGCTACTGATTTTGATGCAGTATACAATTCTAAAAATATTGAAGAAGCGTTTGGTACAAATCCAGATTTATTAGTGTATGCTGGATTACGTGCTGAAAAATACTTGGCAAATAATGCACCAGAACAA
>CALBKL010000037.1 GCA_937895985.1 uncultured Solobacterium sp. | reverse complement strand
TCATCTATACATTAATCTTCTTTGCGCTAGTATTATTATTTTCTTTGCGTCCATCGAAGATTATGACTTGGATTGGAAAATATATTAACTCAATCTTCTTAGTATTATTATTCTGCTTATTGGTATTAGCATTTATCAAACCGATTGGAGCTTTTACATCTGTACAACCAGTAAATAGTTATGTCTCACAACCATTCTTTACAGGTCTTCTAGAAGGTTACAACACGATGGATGCCTTAGCCTCTCTAGCATTTGCAATCGTACTCATTAACGCAATCAAGGAATTTAAAATCAAAGACGCAAAAGAAATTGCGAAGATTACGCTCAAGAGTGGAATTATAGCAGTCTTATTAATGGCAATCATCTATTTTGGATTAACAATCTTAGGTGCACAATCTGTACTACTGCAAGGTACGAGCGAAAATGGTGGTGTTGCCTTAGCAATCCTTGCAAAACATTATTACGGCTCAATAGGAAATGTATTGCTTGCAGGAATTATGATTTTCGCATGTTTAAAAACAGCGATAGGTCTTGTGACTTCTTGTGCAGAAACATTTGTTGAGGTATTTCCGAAGTCACTATCCTATCGTGTTTATGCAATTGGGTTTACACTCATTTCATTCCTATTATCAAACTTTGGATTAGATCGTATTCTTAAATATTCATTACCTGCATTACTATTCCTATATCCAATTACAATCGTATTTGTATTATTGTTGTTGGTTGGAAGCTTTGTAGGGGAAAATAAGATTATCTATCAATCTACAATCATCGCAACAATGATTGCGGCGTTTATGGATACGTTCTCTAAACCATCCTACACATTCGTGCATAGTGCATTTACGGATGGATTAGTAAGTCTATATCAGAAATTACCAATGTATGAGATTGGCTTTTCGTGGATCATCTTCTCTGTAATTGGATTCATCATTGGTTTTGTATTATCGAAGACAATAAAAAAATAGCCTCACGGCTATTTTTCATTACATGCATTCTGCTGGTAAACTTGGACTTCAGAAAAAGAAGGATCTAAAACAACTTTACAAATAATAAATTCCTGTGATTTGAAGGTTACGACTGCTTCCGCAGTTTGTCCAATTTTGTCATAGAGTCTACCAGCACTCATACATTCTCCAATCACAGTTTGAACGCTATTTGCGACATATCCGATTTTACCAAAAGGGATATGATTTACCTGAATAGATTCGGTGTCGTATTCGTTATTTGTATCTTTCTTGAGGTAAAGGATATCTCCTTTTTCAACCATTTCTGTACCATAGCGGTAGAGTGTTCCTGTAACTGTTATATAAACTTCTTTCATGGGTAAATCCCTCCTTGTTTATCTATTAGTACTATATAGGAGGGGTTGTACATAAAATATGCCAGATAAAAAATATTTGATCACTCAAATATTTTTTTACTTATTCTTGATTGATTGCGGCTGAACTAAGAGGCTCTACTTTATGAATGATAATCTTAGGGTTAGCATCTTGAATCTTGGATAGTTCTTCGTCAGAAGCGTTAATATCAGTAATCAAGTAATTCAGTTTATTCACACTTGCGGATATATAGTTATGTGTCTGCCCAATCTTTGTATAGTCACAGACGATAAAGATACTTCCAAGGGTATTTCTAACCATAGTTTCGTTAATCGCAGTTTCAGAGAAGATTGCAGTTGTAATACCACTGGTACTACTCATACCACTACAACCTAAGAAACACTTATTAGCACGAATCTTATGTAAGTTGTTTAATGCAAAGTCGCCGACCATCGCTTCCTTTGGATAGCGTAATTCTCCGCCAGTTAATACGATACTAATTAGCGGACTATGCTTTACCAATACCATTTTTGCGTTATTCGTTATAATCGTACAGCGCTTATTCATAATATACTGCGGGATAAGTAGGGCGGTAGAACTTGTATTAATGAATACGGTATCGCCATCTTCAATATAACTTGCTGCCATTTTGGCGATGGCATGTTTGTAGCGTTCATTGGTAAAGTCACTGTTATCGTGATTTACCATGTGCTGTACAATCTTTGCGCCTCCATGGTAGCGAATAATGGCACCACGGTCTTCCCAGTATTGTAAGTCACGACGTATTGTAATTTCAGAAACGTTGAAGTCATTCATTAGCTGTTTGACTGTAACGTTACCTAATTTTTGAACGATCATCATAATATCGTCACGACGCTGTTGAACAATTTTATAATCTACTTTCATATTATGTTCTCCATATTTAAAATGATTATAGCATTTAATGAATAAATAATCATAAAAATTATATATTTCTTTAGTATAGTATTATACCTGTCTCTTATACACATCTCCGAGCCCACGAGACGGACTCCTATCTCGTAT
>CALBKL010000036.1 GCA_937895985.1 uncultured Solobacterium sp. | reverse complement strand
TAATATACTTGTAAAGTACATAATATTAATTACAATAATCAATTATTAAGAATTGATTAAGAAATACTTAAGATGCAAATATGTTAGTTGAGTAAATATGTAAAATCCGATACCTTATGGACAGGATGCCAAAGTATCGGACTTTTTATTGTGGTTAACCGAATTTGTGCAAACTGGGAGGAAGCGAATGAAAATTATCAAAAGATTTTTTGCATTACTAGTAGCTCTAACATTCATGTTAGGGTTATTCTCAACAAATTATGATGTACATGCTGACACACAAAAGGACGGCTATAACATCACAATCTCAAATGTAGCAGTTTCACCTAATCCGGTGAATGTTGGTGCACTTGCATCTCTAAAGTTTGACTTTAGTGTCTATACTTTGGCACAGAATGCAATGAAGGTGGGAGATACAGTAACACTGTCTACAAATATTGGTTCAATGTTTGGTAATCTTCCAATTACAGATTTACCATTGCTTGCGCCAAATGGAGAGCAGATTGCAACAGCAACAATCACTGAAACAGAAATTAAATTAACTGTTATTTCAGAATTCCCAACAGATAAAAACTTCTTCTCAGGAAGTGTATATACTGGTGGTCGTTTAAAGGCTTTACAGAATGGAGCAGCAGTAGGTGCTCCAGCAACAAAGCAATTAACAATTGAAGATAGCAACACAAACGTAACATTTAATGTTCCAAATCCAGCACCAAGTACAGGTACTGGCGGAGGTACTCCAGATCCAAGTGCTAGAACTATTAACAATCGTATGCTTGAAAAGCAGGGTTGGACTTCTGGCTATGATACAGCCTATATTAAGTTAATTTCAAACCAAATTAGCTCATTACGCTTATTCAACACTTATAACACGATTGATAGTTCATTTGGTACATATACAGAACAAACAAACTTAATGGTTGTGGATAAGATTCCTCATGATGGTGTTATTGATGAAAGTACAGTAAAATTCACTGCAGTGCGTTATAACTGGATGGAAGTTCCTACTGCTGGAAATGCGCACTATGCTCAAGCAACTCCAGGTACAGTAATGCCAATTGAATCTGGAAGTAACTGGATTCCTGTAAAACAGTATTTTACACAGATTTATCAGTCTGGTTCAGATACATATGATTCTTTCTATGCAAAAGTTAAGGCACAGAAGTTAAGCTACGGTATCTTCAGAGATCCAGCAACTGGTGGCGATACATTCATCGCAAATATGTCTAACGATTCATTGAAGTACACAGATTTAGAACCAAACTTAGCAGGTATCGCTAAGATTAAAGATATCTATGGTGTAAATGGTCCATCAAACGGTAATATCGTTACATTCTTCGCTGAGTTTGATACACATTATCCAAGTATCACAGGACAAGAGAGAGTTACAAATACTGGTGAAGTCAAGTCTGATCAAGGAACAGATACAGCTTCTGTATCTTATACAATTGATAAGGCAAACGGTACAGCATCTGTAGCAGCAGGCACAGTTATTGTGAAGCTTGTTGATGGAAACGATGACACAACATTGATTCCAAATGCTGAATTCAAGATTCAAAGAAAGATTAACAATACATGGGTTGATTACTTCATTAGAGGACGTAAGGCTAGCGCTACAACAAATGCAAGTGGTATCGCTACATTCTCTGGTTTATCAATTGGAGATTATCGTTTAGTACAAGTAAGCAGCCAAGGTAATTACACATTTAACAACAAGGAATTTAAGCCTAATACTACTTACGGTACTGCAGGTACATTAGGTGCTACGACAGGTGAGTTTAGCATTACAAGTGCAAACCAACCTGGTTTTGCAACTATTGTTCCTAACTATCTATCTGTATCTAAGAAGATTACAGGTTCTAAGGAATATGTAGATCAAGATGAAAATGAAATTTCAATTCCTGAAAATACATTTAAGACAGTTCTAGCACAGTTACCTGGTGAAAACTATGATGGTGTAACAATGCCAACTTCATTAACAGCTGATATTCAGGTTTCTCCAAGTGGAGAAGGATTCTTCGAATTTGAAGAAATTAAGTTTATAAAACCTGGAACATTCAAGTTCAGCGTGAAGGAAGATGTAACAAATCCACTTGAAGGTGTAACTTACGATACTTCTGAAAAGACAGTAACAATTACAGTTACAAAGGCAAATGGCGAATTAAAGGCTGAAGTTGATAGTGAACCAAGCTTTAAGAATGTATTTAACTATACATATGCAAACTTCAAAGTGAAGAAGACTCTCACAGGTGATACACCAACAAATGCTGGTGAATTCAAGTTTGAATTAACAGCAGTAAGTATAACAGCAAATGTAGCTGAAGTGCCAATGCCAGTTGGTTCTAACGCAGATAAGAAAGAAGTGTCTGTAAATGGTGCTGGTGAAGTTGAATTTGGCAAGATTGAGTATAAAGCTGTAGGTAAGTATGTTTATAAGGTTGTAGAAGTAAATACAAACTTAGCAAACTATACATACGATCAAACAGAATATACAGTTACTGTTGATGTAACAACAGATGCAGATAACAAATTGGTTTCTACTTACGAAATCAAGAAGGGTACACAGGTAGCTAGCAATCTCGAATTCACAAATAAATACGAGACTCCAAAAGCGCCTGTAACTCCTAAGACTAGTGATAGTACAGCAAATATGATGCTTATGTTTGGTATGCTAGCAGTTTCTGCAACATTGATGTTATTGACTGTTGGTTACAAGAAACAATTACGTTAATAAAATTTCTGGTCATACATGCATACAACATGCATGTATGAATTAGAAATATGAAAAGGGGCTGTAACGCATAACAGTCCATAAAATAAAATGTCCAACCCCTAAATTAAGAGGAAGGACATTTTATTTTTGGTGTGTGCCAGACATGGCATATATCTTGGAGGTTGAAAGGTACCTCCAACCAAGG
>CALBKL010000035.1 GCA_937895985.1 uncultured Solobacterium sp. | reverse complement strand
GAGTAGTTATGGCAGCGCAGGCAGTTGCGACAAAGGGGAATCTTATCAAAGCCCGCAAGTCCCTGGCTCTTGCTCAAAATGGCTTTGAACTAATGGATCGTAAGCGTAATATTTTGATACGCGAAATGATGTCGCAGGTAGAGAAGGTAAAGGTTCTACGTGAACAGATTACCAGTGCCTATCAAACTGGGTACTATTTACTGCAACAGGCAAATATGTCCAGTGGTATGATTACCGCTATTACGGAACATATTAAAGTTGATGATTCGATTAGACTTACATACCGTAGTGTTATGGGTGTCGAAGTACCAAATATCATCTATCATGAGCCTGAGAGTATGGAAGTTCCATATGGATTGGAGGGCACATCATCACGTATCGACGAAGCGTACATCCAATTTCAGAAAGTAAAACAGATTACATTGGTACTAGCGGAAGTAGATAACTCTATATATCGTCTAGCAAATGCAATTTCCAAAACACAAAAACGTGCAAATGCTTTAAAGAATGTTGTGATACCTCGTTATCAATCATCCATTAAAGAAATGACTGAATCTTTGGAAGAAAAAGAACGTGAAGAATTCTCACGTATGAAAGTCATCAAAGCACAGAAAGAGAATTAAGGAAGGTCAGCAGCCTTCCTTTTTCCTATAATAAAATCAACCCTATGTTTCCATAGGGTTGATTGTGGTTGTTATCTAGGACCGCCAAATCCACCTTGTCCGCCTGGGCCTCCACCACCTTCCATCATAGAGTTGGTGATTGATGTTACTTGTGTTCCGTTCACTGTAACTGTTCCACCATTTAATGAGGCAGTTAAGTCAAAGTCGAATGCGAACTGAGCTGTGATATTGATATTACCACCATTGATTGTCAATGTACCATTTGAGTCTAAAGCATCTGTATCGCCCTCAGCCATTGTAATATCTAAGTTACCACCATTGATTTCAATCTGTACATCATAGTTTGTTGCTTTTTCTGATGCATTGATACCATCATCTGTAGCGTAGATTTTGATTGTACCGTCGTTGATTTGTACATATGTTCCTTCGATACCTTCAACACTATTGATATCAAATGTACCTCCATCAATCTCTGTGATACTTGTACCTTGGATACCATCATCTTCAGAGTTGATTGTGAAGTTACCACCAGCGATGTATACATAACCTGTTGTTAAATCATCTTCGTTTTCAGAATGGAAACCATCCTTTGTTGCGTTGATGTTAAATGTACCGTCTGCTACACGAATACTGTTAAGAGCTTTGAATCCATGCTTTGTTGTATTTACGTTATATGTACCACCAGTAACCTTTAAGTCGTTATTGGAAGCAACACCATTTGCAGAAGAGTCGATATTTAACGTACCTAAACCATTTAGAGTAATATTTGTTTTTGCAAAGATTACGGCATCGATATCATCACCATTGTCTTCAGTAAATTCACCAGTAACCTTTAGGTTATTTGTAGAGTTCTGTGTTGTTGTTACATATACGTTTTTCGCATTGACTGCATATACAGTTGGCTTATTTGTATTTGTGATAGATACGTTTTCAAATACAAGATGTACTTCTGCATCGGCAGAAGCGTTAACAATTACCGTGGAATTCTTTGCTGAACCGGTAATAACATAAGTACCAGCTGCATCGATAGTAACATCCTTACCATCTTCTAAAGTTATCTTCTTTGCATTTTTTGTATCGACAGTCTGTGTAAGATCTGTTTGTGTAAACATATTTGATGTATCTAAGGGAGAATTCTTTGAATAGTTAAGAGTAGTATTCTTTCCTGTAGTCGTTGTTGTAGAAGTATTTGCAGTTGTAGTAGGTGTTATTGTCCCATTATCTGCTTGTTTGTTGCAACCGGCTACTGCTAAGCAAAGTGCTACGATTGGTACAATTGCTAATTTTTGATATAGTTTTGTGCCGTTCATTTCTGTAACCTCCTTTGGTTGTTCTTAATATATCGGTGGAATGTGAATATCATATGAACAAGTCGTGATGAATTTCTAAATATAAAATCTTTGTTAAGATTGTAAATCAATCTGTTTCATTGTGATAGAGTAGGCAAAATAGTATAATTAGTACATATTGATAAGCGTTATTGTAAAAGAAGGAGTGAGTGATGAGAATTGGATTTTTAACAAATGTATATCCGTTTAAAAAACAAAGTCAAAGTTCATCCTTCTATCAATGGTTAAAAGAGAAAAAACAAGATGTAATCTTGATTGCTTGTTACAGTGAAGCTTATAACTATGATAAGTATCATAAAGTTCTATCATTACCATTTCAGAATTTAAATGATGTGATGGAGCTAAAAGAACTTCATTTTGATCTTCTACAAGCAACGTTTGAAGACCCACTCATTAATCTCTGTAAAGCACAGTTAAAACTTCCTGTATTTGGAAAAGAAATTCTTCAATGTAACTACGATGATATATTTAAAAAATATCAGGATACTTTGGAATCGTATTATATTTGCGGTGTAGACTTGCAGAAGAAATACGTAAAATTAGTGATACAATTAAATCCAACTTTATCAAAAGAAATCAAGGTAACGCTAGATGATTATGTTCAGTATGGATTAAGAAAGGGTATTACAATTACCAAAGAGCAGTTACGTAGCTTCGAAGAGCATATTGATTCTGAACAGTTATATCAAAGATGCTTACACAAGTTATCGCTAAAGGATAGAACGGTTTATGAGATGCGTAAATGGCTAAAAGAAACAGAACTTGCGGATTATCAAGAAGTGAATGTATTGATTGATAAGTTGATACAAAAAGGATATCTGGATGATGAAAAACTATGTAAGGAACAAATACAAGCATTATCAAATAGTTTATAT
>CALBKL010000034.1 GCA_937895985.1 uncultured Solobacterium sp. | reverse complement strand
ATCCACTGCTCATTAGTGTATCCTTGGCTTCTGTCAACCAACTCATCACAGACTGTGGAGTACTCATTAAGAGCTTTGCACTTTCTTCAACAGATAAACCATCATATAAGTGGAGTGCTAAAGCAGCTCTAGCTCCTGTGCTAAGTTTATCCATCATCTCTAATACTTGGTACTTCTTACCTTCAGAAGTTTCCGGTAAAACTGCCATATAATTAGGGATTTCATCAGCTTCTGTATACATATTGCTATTGGTTGTTGACTCTTCTAAAGGCAATACATGCGCAATCGCTTCCTTACGAACCTTTTCAGCCGCCCAGCACTCAAACCACTCAGGATTTGTTACTTCCTTTAAACTTGAAAATACTTTCTTTAGTCCCGCTTGTTCCACTTTTCTAGCTTGCTCATGATCTGCTACAAATAATCTAGTGATAAAGTACATCTTATCTGATATACGTCTTAGTATTTCTTTCGCAGCTTCAATATCACGTTGTTTTGCTTTTTCTAATAATTCCTTTATTGTCTGATTTTCTGACATAATTCCCCTCCAGTATTAATTCTTCAAACTATGTATCGGGGCAGGAATTCTTCCACCACGATTGATTAGTTTATCTGCTTTCGTCATCTTAACTGGCATGATTGGGCCCTCTCCTAAAAGACCTCCAAACACCAATTTATCCCCTGCATCCATACCAATTGCTGGTATTAATCTGCATGCGGTTGTCTTATTGTTGATCATACCGATAGCAGCCTCATCTGCAATTATAGCAGATAGTGTCTCTGCTGTCGTATCACCAGGTACAATAATCATATCTAAACCAACGGAACATACCGCTGTCATCGCTTCTAACTTTTCGATTGTTAGAATACCCTGTTCTGCTGCAGAAATCATTCCAGCATCTTCTGATACAGGTATAAACGCTCCGGATAATCCACCTACACTAGAGGATGCCATAACACCACCCTTTTTCACCGCATCATTTAACATTGCAAGTGCTGCAGTTGTACCTGGTCCACCACAAACTTCTAAACCAATTTCTTCTAATATTTGTGCAACAGAGTCACCTACCGCTGGTGTTGGGGCTAGTGATAAATCAACGATACCAAACGGAACATTTAAACGTTGTGAAGCTTCACGACCAACCAATTGTCCCATACGTGTAATCTTAAATGCAGTTTGCTTAATGCAAGCCGCAACATCATCCATGCTCGCATGTTCTCCTAATTTTTGTAAAGCAGCTCGTACAACTCCAGGTCCTGATACACCAACATTGATGACACAATCTGGTTCAGATACACCATGGAAGGCACCTGCCATAAATGGATTGTCCTCTACAGCATTGCAGAATACAACAAGTTTTGCTGCACCAAAACAATTATTATCTTTTGTAACTTCAGCACATTCGCGGACAATATGTCCCATCACTTTAACTGCATCCATGTTAATTCCCGCTTTTGTAGAACCAATATTCACGCTGGAACAAACAATATCTGTCTCCTTCAATGCTTGAGGGATGGACATAATCAGTTCATGATCCCCTTGTGTCATTCCCTTTTGCACTAACGCAGAATATCCACCAATAAAGTTGATTCCAATCTCTTTACCAGCCTTATCTAGCGTCTTTGCATACTTCACGCAATCACCACCAGATACGCTCTGTAATAGTGCAATCGGTGTTACTGACACACGTTGATTGATAATAGGTATGCCATATTCACGTGAGATATCTTTTGCGACCTTTACTAAATCTTTTGCTTTTGTTGTAATTTTTTTATAAATCTTTTCGCATGAGCGATCGATGTCTTCATCCGCACAATCCAGTAAAGAGATACCCATTGTAACTGTACGAATATCTAGACAATCTTCTTCTATCATATGAATCGTTTCTAGGATGTTATCACTTTCAATACGCATAGATTCACCTATATTGTATGCATGCTATTGAAGATATCTTCATGCATGACATGTACTTTAAGATGTTGCTTTTCCCCAGCAACTTCTAAATCATTAGCGACTTTACGGAAATTTTCCAGATTACTTGGAACTTCCACAATCATAATCATCGTGAATAAATCTTGCAATACCTTCTGGGTTACATCGACGATATTGATTTCTCTTTCAGCACATTTTGTTGCGATATATGCTAGAATGCCTGGCTTATCTTTGCCAACAACTGTAATGACCGCTCTCATATATTCTCCTTTATTCAGCTTGTAGTTTCTCTAGTGATAAACCACAATAATACAATTCCATCTGTAAGAATAGCTTTGTCTTCTTGATAAAATCAACAGTACTATCTTCGCATGTTGATGTTTGACTATTGTTTATAAAATCATACTGACATGCCCCTAAACTACCATTATCACCCTTCCAACTATATACATAAGTGATAGAGCGATTGCTATAAGTGAATGTCTTATTCGCAAAATCAATGCGATAGCTTTCATTCTCGTTGAATTTATTGCTATATACATCCTCTGATTCTTTTGTGTAATTTAGTCGTGATACAAGTCTCTTCTTAAAAGTTGCTGTAATAGTATCCTCTGGAGAATCATCGTCTGTTGTCACTGTCTGAATCGAATTCGTATCAATGTCCTTGTAATATACGTATGCACTCTCAGCCTGTTTGGCTTGATCACTGATAGATACCGTTGTTTCACCAAACTTTAGATAGTTTATTTCACTTTCATATTTAACATCAACAGACTGCCCATTTGTCGTAATTGTAGTATCAAACACTGCAGTTTCTTTTACGTAGTGCTGGTCTTCATCGAATGTCACATGAATTTCATTACTCGTAATATTAAATGAATCAAAGTTCTTTAATCCATATGAATCATATCGACTTAA
>CALBKL010000033.1 GCA_937895985.1 uncultured Solobacterium sp. | reverse complement strand
TCACTAGATAGTCTTGTATCCTTACCAATAACGATTTTATTTTTTCCTTCTTTGCTGAAATAGTATCCCAGGTATCTTCCAACCTGGAAGGCCCTCTCTGCTGTTAATACTTCATTTGCTTTTCCACGGATTCCATCCGTACCAAAATATCGTCCCATTCGTTATTCTCCCTCTTTCTGTTGGGTATTTTGATCACCTAAAACTGTGAGTGTAAGTTTATTATTTTTTAGGCTATACTTTACAAGCCCTGTTGTTGGCTGCTCTACCTTCACTTCAAATTCATGCAGGCCAGGCTCTGCTGTGGACATATCAATATATAGATAAATATCATTCTCATTAATCTTACTGATGTTATCTTGTGTACCAAACACTTCCACATCCATAGTAGTAATATTGTCTGATTGTGTAGCTTTGTAGTTATGCACATTGTTCTTGTAATTGATTGGAACTGATGTGATTGTTCTTGTTGTAGCCGCACCAAGTTTTACATCAACACTAACAGTAGAAACTGTTGATGACGTAATACCTGTAGGAAGTGTAATATCCTGTGATACTGTTGTATCTTTTGTAAGATTTGAAACATCGACTTCAACTGTAATTTTCTCAATATCAAGTAATGCACTTTCTGTACCATAGATTGTAACAGTCTGTTTATCAGCTACCGCTGAGGCAACAGCCTGATTATCACCAGGTGTACCTTTAATCTTTACTTCGATAGGTACAGTCTTATTAGGTGAAGTAACCGGTACATATACATGCATGGTTTGAGGTTCAATATCTACATTTACAATTTGGCCATTTGCATCGTAGGCAACAAGTTTTGCATCTTGTTCAAAATCTGCAACTTGATTGGATACATCAATAAGTGCCTTTACAAAAGCAATTTGATTCAATGTATCCTGTGATGCCCGAATATTTACAACAGAAGACGCAAATTGAGGAGTACCGACGTTATAGATACCATCCATCTTATCACGATGAATAATGTCATAAGAGATAGCGAATTGTTGTGTAACCTTCTTCTTGATTGTTACAACAGCATTCGATGGATTAACGATTGTATTAACTGAATCACCAAATCCTTCCGCAATCAATGTTACTGCATGTGTTCCCTCAGTTAAGTTTGTTAAGTCCGCAACAACTTTACCATTTGTAGTACTTGCGGCAGTAACGCTTGTCGCATCACCTGTAATCGTAACATCGGTTGTTGTAGGAATCCCTGAAATCTCATACTCTTGTGTATCATATTGTACATATACCGCAACATTTTGAACGGTACGGCTTGTCTTGAGTGATGTCTTATATAGTGAAGTAATATCATTGTAGTTTACAACAACATATAAAAGTGCTGCCAAGACTAACGATACAACTTTTGCATACTTCGCATTGAATAATACACGATCAATCCCAGTAGATGCATAGTGAATAAAATGGATAATCTTCTGTACAAATCGATCATACTGGCTTGATATTCGCTTTGATTGATTTGCAAGATGCTTTGCAAGTTCAAGCTTATTATGATCCATATGATGTTTCTTCTTATTTGCCATTATCATTCACCTCCTTGCTTATGATCAGAGGTATCTGATTGTTTATAATTTGTTTTATTGTGTGTTGGATAACTTGGCGTTGGACGCTTCTTCTTATGTGGAAGTTTGATTGAAGCAGCCTTCGCGGCCGCATCCGCTGCTTCATGTACATCCTCTAATGCATGTTTACGATTTGCGGATGTATCATTTTGTTCAGCTGGAATAACTTCTTCTGCAGTAATCTTACCTGCTTCAAGAATTGTCTCTTCATTAGCAGCTGGTGTATCATCCATCTTTGTTTGAAGTTCATGTACATCTGCTTCAATGATCGTTTCGTCATCGTTATCTTCACCATTTTCCTCAGTTTGGCCAATGATGATATGTGTTAGATATTTACGCAGTTGTTGTTCATTTACTGCAGTTAACTTACCGCCTTCTGCAATGGATACGTTTCCTGTTTCTTCGGATACAACAATCGTAATCGCATCTGTAATTTCACTAATGCCAATCGCAGCACGATGTCTTGAACCATAGCGAGATGGAATATCTGCCGTTGTCGGTGGAAAGTATGCACTTGCGCAGGCAATCTTATCACCCTGAATAATAACTGCTCCATCATGCAGTGGCGTCGAAGTAACAAAGATTGAAGTTAAAAGCTCTGCTGTTACATCAGAATTCAAACGCGTTCCAGTCGCAATAAAATCATCCAAAGGATGAGATTTCTCAATGGAAATCAACGCACCCGTTTGATCAGCGCTCAATAAACGTACTGCAGTCACAATATTATCTACCAACTTTTCCTTCTCATTACCACTGAGTGAACTCATTCTAGAGAAGAAACTACTCTTACCAAGTCTTTCCAAAATCGTACGGATTTCTGGTTGGAAGATAATTATAACTGCTAAAAATCCCCAGTTAATAAACATATTTGTTAAAAACTGCAAAGTCTTAAGATTCATGACCTTTGCAAGTACATCTACGATGATAACAAAGATAATACCTTTAAATATCTGCATGGTACTGCTCTTACCACGAACAATACGTAGTGCGGCTAAGATAATCATCCAAATTACTACTATATCAATAACTGTCGTACTGAAAGTTAAAAACTTGTCCCACAATGATGATAAGTTATAGGCTGACATTAAACATATCCCCTTTCAAATATATTCTTATTATACCACACACAACTATTCTCTCTATAGCCCCCATCAAGAGAAAAAGATGACCTTATAGGTCATCTTCAATTGCACCACTCTTAGCATATGCGGATGGTCTAGCTTCAAAGAAATCAGTCTTTACCATGTTTGCGTCTGAGTATTGTTTTACCCACTTCATGGATTCTGGTTCCTCAGCGTATTCTTCATACAGATTACCAAAACCTAATGTCGCAAAACGTGTATTACCAAGATACTTGATATAGTCAGTAACCATCTGCTTATTTAAGCCTGGAATTTCATCACCAATTACATAGTGTCCCCATGCAATTTCTTGTTCAACACCAGTATTCATCATATCGCGAATCATCTGAATATTTTCTGGTGTAAATAATTCTGGTTCTTCCTTCTGTAATTCAACTAATATATTACGGAATAACCATAAGTGTGTTGATTCATCACGATTGATGTAACGAATTTCCTGTACACTTCCAGGCATCTTGCCATTTCTTGCAAGATTATAGAAGAACATAAATCCAGAGTAGAAGTAAACACCCTCTAGAATAAAGTTTGCAATACAAACTCTCAAGAAAGATTGTTTATCTTGCTTGGCAACGAACTCATTATAGAGTTCACCAATAAATTCATTTCTCTTTAATAAGTGCTCATCGGTCTTCCACTGATAGAGGATATCATTTCTCTGTTCTGGAGAACAGATAGAGTCTAGCATGTAGCTATATGACTGTGAGTGAATGCACTCTTGGAATGTCTGGATAGACAAGCATAAGTTAACTTCATTTGCAGTAATATACTGAGAAATGTTTGGTAAGTTAGCAGATTGTAGAGAATCTAAGTAAACTAAGAAACTCAAAATCTTATCGTACGCTGTCTTCTCTGCCAAGCTAAGACGTGGATAGTCTGACTTGTCTTGATTCAAGTTGATTTCTTCTGGAACCCAGAAGTTATTCATCGCTTGACGGTACCAATCAGATACCCAGTTATACTTCATATTATTGAAGTCATTGATATTTGTTGTATTGAAGTTGATAAGACGACGATTACGTACATCAATATCACCCTCAGGGTTGAATAACGGTTTACGATTAATCTGATCTGTCTGCATGTTTCTACCTCCTGGTCTATGCGGAACAACTTTCACAATCCTCAGGATCTAAGGCCTTGGAACGTGTGTAATAGATAGTCTTAACACCACAATCATACGCTAGTACATATAACTGTAATAACTGACTCATCTTATAGTCATTTGTAATCCATAAGTTAAAGCTCTGTGCTTGGTCGATATGACGCTGACGGATACCAGCAGCTTTAACTGACCAAGTCTGGTCAATTGTATGTGCTGTCTTGTAGTACCAATATGTATCTGCAGATAATTCTGGTGCAGTTCTTGGTAAGATAGAGCCCTTCTTTTCTTCTAAGAAGAAACGGTTCATAACTGGGTCAAGTCCTGCTGAAGTACCGATTAAGATTGATGTAGAACTTGTTGGAGCGACTGCTAATACATATGCATTACGCATACCTGTTGCATGTACTTCTTCCTTAAGTTCTTTCCAACGTGCAGAGTCATATCCACGCTGGTCAAAGTACGCACCAGTTTCCCATTCAGAGCCTTCGAAGTACTGATAACTTCCGCGTTCCTTCGCCAAAGCATTACTTGCCTTAATAGACGCATACGCAATATTTTCAAATACTTCGTCTACGAACTTCAAGTGTTCTTCACTTTCCCACATGATGTGATTCTTTGCAAGCATGTGGTGGTAACCACTGACACCAAGTCCGATAGAACGATACTTATGGTTTGTTACCTTTGCATTTGGTAATGGATAGAAGTTTAGATCGATAACGTTATCGAGAGCACGCACTACAGTTGCAGTAACTTCTTCGATTTCCTTTGGATCTGTCACATTAATATTACCTAAACATAATGAAGCCAAGTTACATACAACATAATCACCTGGTTTTGTTGTTGTGACGATAACTTCATCGCCATCCTCTGTCTGAATAACACGAGAAACCTGCTTTACTTCAGACATGTTCTGTGCAATTTCTGTGCAGAGGTTAGAACTATAAATCATACCCTTGTGCTTATTAGGGTTTGCACGGTTAACCGCATCACGGTAGAAAGCAAATGGAGTTCCAGTTTCTACCATAGATTTCAAGATTAAACGTACAACTTCCTTTAATACAAGAACACGTTTAGAGATGCGGTTGTCATGTACACATTCCCAATATCTCTTTTCCCATTCTTCGCCATAGAAGTCTTCAAGGCAATAACCCTTAATCATCAGGACATCATGTGGATCAAGAAGATACCAATCTTGGTTCATGTCTTCCTTCACCATCTTCCAGAATAAGTCTGGATAGCATACTGCAGGGAATACGTCGTGAGCCTTCATACGGTCATCACCATTATTTGTACGTAACTGCAAGAATTCAGGTAAGTCTTTATGCCACACATCGAGATATACTGCTACAGCACCTGCTCTTACACCAAGTTGGTCAACCGCAACAGCAGTATCGTTGATGACACGAATCCATCGGATAACACCACCAGATGCACCTTCAAAACCACGGATTGATCCACCACGGGAGCGAACCTTTCCTAAGTACATACCCATTCCACCACCGAACTTACTTACATCAGCGAAGTTAGAAATGGAATGGTAGATCCCATCCAATGAATCAGGAACAGTATCAATAAAACAGCTAGATAACTGATGATATGGCTTTCTCGCATTTGCTTGTGTAGGAGTTGCCATTGTTACCTGATGTAAACTCATCATATCGTAGAACTTCTTAACCCAACCGATACGATCATTTGTTTCCTTCATCGCTAGATGCATCGCAATGCCAATATACATTTCCTGGGGTGATTCTAATAGAACATGTTGGTGGTTGCGAATCAAATAACGTTGAGATAATAAATCCAAACCACTGTAAGTGAATAAGTTATTACGTGTATTGTCAATTAATGCTGCGATTTCATCAACTTCTTTATGAGAATAGTTTTCTAAAATATATGCTCCATATAATCCCTGTTCGATCATATAGGAGATCTTATGGTAGAAGCTTGTTAGACCAAGTTTTTCTTCAGTAGCTTTTAGATCACAAGCAATACTGTAACTGAGCAAACGTCCAGCAATTCTCTCCCAGTTTGGTTCTTCTTTCGTTGTAAGTTCAGCAGAACTTCTTGTTAATAAAGCAATTCTATCTTTTAGAGATTGACCTTCTTTAGACATTGTTGAGAACTTCTCAAACAATCTCTTTAAGTCATAGTCTGGATAAGCCTTCTGGATATCAACCAAAACATCTTCCAACTCTTCATCACCGATGAGTTTTACCAACTCAAGTCGATCATTACGCATTTGTGTACGCTTTTCACGGTATAAGATATAACTCTTTGCGACATTATACTTTTCGTTCTTCATCAAGATCTTTTCAACAGTATCTTGAATTTCTTCAACATCAACTTCTTGACGGCCGTCAAATTGCGCTTCAATCTGCTCTAATAAGTCAGAAAGATATGCTTGATCAACACTCTCTTTTACGCTAAGGAACGATTTTTCTATCGCTAAAACAATCTTAGTTCCATCATATGGAACAACTTGTCCATTACGTTTTACTATCCTATCCACAACTTTTACCTCCACTGAATTTTATCTTTCAATAGCATAATAAAAAAAGAATTATTTTTCTATCTGAATGCCCAACTTTTTCCCAGAATTCCTTACGTAAAAACCCCCTTATTTTAAATCGTGAAAATCACCATTTTTATTCTCTGAAATCATTCTCACTTTTTCATTTTTAAAGCTTGAAAACTTTGCATATCATTTATTTAAATTACTAAAACCAATCAATTCTCATTGATATATTATTCCATACCTACTAATCGATATTGTTCATTAACCCACTCTTTGAACTTTTCAGCTGCCTCAACAGCTTCGATAGGAGCGTCATCTTTTAATTTCGCTCCAATCATATATGGCTCATAGATTGATTTTAACTTTTTTATTTCTTCAGGATATATCAGTCTCATGTAATCATCCCCCTTTATACATTTAGTTTATTGTCATCAACTGTTATTTCATTGTACTACCTAAATATATACATGTCATTTTCTTCCTAATAAATCAGCTTTATGAAAAATGCTTTTTAAATGGTGCCAATTGTAGGCCACAAAAAAAGAAAAAGCCTTTAAAATAAGGCTTTATCTCTATAAAGTGCCGCTTAGCAGAATTGAACTGCTCGTTCATCCTTACCATGGATGCGTATTACCACTATACTAAAGCGGCATAGCCTTTATATAATAACAAACTACACCTAAAAATCAATAATCAGTACTGTTTTTCAGTTCGTTATAAACGACCTGTAAAGGCAG
>CALBKL010000032.1 GCA_937895985.1 uncultured Solobacterium sp. | reverse complement strand
GTAATTACTCCTTATATAATTGAATTGTTCTTTCGGCATAAGCTTTTGAAGATTTATACCATAAATATTGCCACTCTCCTACAGGCTTACCAACACAATCTTGATATAGTGACCACACGAACCAGTAATAAGAAGCAATTGCCACATAACCCAAGAAATGTCTTAGTTCCTCTTTAGAAGGAATATGTGCTAAATACCATTCAATAACTTTATCTGCTTGGTCCATTGTATATGGGGAGCAAGCGATGAATGTACCAATATCTCCAGCAGGATCACACATTCCTGAATACTCCCAGTCAATCAAATACATGTTGTCATTGTCATCAAGTAGGAAATTAGGATTATAGCAATCACAGTGGCATAGACAGTTTTCTGTCTTATCCTTTTCTACACAATTCTTCACCTCTGCCATAAGACTTTTTAGCTCATCGATTCCCTCAAAGTTATCTCTTTGCGCTTCCTTGATTGAAGTATAGAATCCCTTGATTTCTTTCCAGAAATCAAATGTGCAATTTGTCTTCATATTCGATGTATGCAATTTGCGTATCATCTTCAGAGCTTGCTTTACTTGATCTTCGTTTTCATAATCCAATAATCTAGCGTTATCGATATATCTAGAAATCTTCCAACCTTCTTTTGAATCGATATAAACGAATGTATCATCTAAATGTAATTCCTTTGCAACTTGCATCGATTCAGCTTCACTAGCACGATTGATATACTTTTCTGTTCCTTGACCTGGATGACGATAAACATATGATTTACCATCTACTTCAAATTTGAATGAAACATTTGTTAAGCCTGACTTAATGGGAACGATACCAATAATATCCGCATCTTTGCAATGCAAAATTTTTGATATGTTTTTTAAGATTTGGGAATCTCCATTTCGTAAATAATCTTTATCAAAAACTCGAAGTTCTTCAAGTGAATCAAATTCCTTGATAGCATCTTCTGGATACTTACGAATGTATAAATCTAGTTCCTTTAAGTGTTTCATATATAGGTTTTCCCATAATTGTGTTTTTGTATCCATTTCGTTGTATGATTCAACCAAAATTTTCTTAAACTTATCACTAAATTCTTGATTCCAATATACATGTCCGCACATGTACCATGCATCTCTGCCACCGATTGTAACTTCTTTAATACGACCATTCTTTTCTGTTTTTAAACAATATTCTTCCGTTTTTCCTTCAGCATACACTGCTGCGTAATATGAAGAAAATACATATTTTTCAAAAACATTTTCTTTAAAATAATTATCTGAAGAACAAATGTAAGTATTCTTTAAACTATCTAACACACACATTAATGTAGAAGTGTTATTGAAACGGTAATAATCTTCATTAACAACAATTTTTACATTAAATTTGTCTGCAAGATAATATAGTTTCTCTTTCATGTATCCAACAACGACTGTTATATCATGAATACCAGCTTCCTGGAGTTGTCTGATTTCTCTTTCAATCAAAATCTCTCCCTTAACATTTAGTAGAGCCTTTGGTTTTTCATATGATAGCGGTGCAAAACGACTACTCATTCCCGCAGCCATAATGATTGCATTATCAACCTTAAATTGCTTTAAAACTTCTAATCCATCAGAAGTCATAATGCCTGCATCGTCGATAAACTCTTCTTTCTTCATATCAGCAACAATAGAATTAACTAGTCCTAACGATAGACCTGTCTTAGTTGCAACTTCTCTTTGCGTATGCTTATTTTGATCTGCATATGCAACTAGTACTTTAAAATTCGATTTATTAATTTCCATAAGCACCTCATCATTGTTCACTCTAATAAAATACACTTTATTATTGAACATTTATCAAAATATTTCAACTTTATAAATACCCTACAATTATCTACCTTCCCTTTTTATTTCAAACATTATGAAATTTTGTCGCAATATTACGCTGACATAGCAGCGATATGCTTCATATTTTTTGTAAAAAACTTATTACGAGTCGGCAAGTAACCCCAAAAATAGTCAACTATAAACTCTAGACTTAGAGTTACAGTTGACTTCTTTTTTAATCGTATTTTGTCAAATTGTAAGTCTGTACTACCCACATTGTATTTTGGACATATGTTGAACTTGTTGCATATCCAGCTTGTTTAATATATGTCAAATACTCTTCTGGAGTTGTCGCCGTCTTTATCTTCGCGTAGTTAGGGAACTTCGTAAATTCGAAGTATCCACGTACACCTTCTTCTAAGCTGTTAAAAGCCCTGAAGTTATCGCGAATGTTTGTATACGTTCCAGGAACGTATTCTTCCTGTGTAGCCATATTAACAGACTTACCCGTCCAATATGGTCCAGCCTTCAATCCAAAGTAGTTATGATACTTAGCAGATAGTGTTGATCTTCCCCAATTACTTTCAAGAATAGCTTGAGCAAGAATTCCACTATTTACCTTAATACCATACTGTGCTGAGTACTTACGAATGTAATAAGCCATTACCTGAATAAACTCTTCATTTGTGTAATTTTCTCGCAATGTTTTTGGAGAAGCACTCTTTCCATATTCGAAATATTCTTCTTCGCCATTTTCCATCTGTACCCAACCATTTGCATAGTATCCGTTTAGTGCATACACCCCGTTGATCCATCCGGTAGCATATTCACCATCCTTATACAGACGCTGCTCTCCACCATAAGTCTGAAGCCCTTGGGCAAGAATTCCATTTAAGTATAGACGTTCATCTCCGTTAGCATCGATTCCTTTGCCAGTAAGACGTAGCCCATCTTTATAGAATAGATAATATTTACCATCTATTGGCTCGTTATGACGCACCCAGCCATTTGCTAGTACTCCATTGATATAGTACTTCTCATTGTGCATATCAATCACATTTCCATCCTTATAATACTGATATTGACCAGCATGATAATTATATCCCTGTGCTAATAAGCCGTTGATAAACAAATGTTCTCCATTTGCATCTTTGCCAATGCCTGTTAAACGTACACCATTTTCATAGAATAAATAATATTTACCATCTACTGGTTGTTGGTGGAAGTGCCAGCCGTTTATTACGTCCCCATTAACAAAGAGACGTTTCGCACCATCGTATTCATATACACCTTGTGCAAGCAAACCATTAACGTAATAGTGCTCTTCATTTTTAGCATCGATTCCTTTGCCAGTAAGACGTACCCCATCTTTATAGAATAAATAATATTTACCATCTATTGGCTCGTTATGACGCACCCAGCCATTGGCAAGATAACCACTTACATAATACTTGCCATCCCTAAATCCTGTTACTGGATTACCTTTCTCGTAGAAAAGATTAACACCATTGATATTTTGCAAGCCTTCTGCAAGAACACCATTAATAAATAAATGTTCACCGTCTGCATCAGTGCCCATACCAGTTAAACGCACACCATCTTTATAGAATAAGTAGTAGTACCCATCTATTGGTTGTTCATGGAATACCCATCCATTAGCAAGAACATCACCAACATAGTATAGTGAGCTTGTTTTTAATGCCCCTAATACTCCTTGCTGTCGGTTTGCATATTTTGCAACTTCAGATGCATGAACTTCATATAATTTTGCGGTTGATGAGCAAAAAACAGATGCAATCATCAATTTTGCAAAAATGTTCATTGGTGTAATCTTCCTCATCCTTCTATCCCTCTCTTCATATAGCACAGTGTAAGATAACGTAACACATTGTAGTATTAAAAAATCAATGTTGTCAAATATACTTTTTATGGTTCTTTATACTTTTAATTAATCGATACATATCAATGAAATCAATATTTTCGACATGAATATAAGAGGATATTCTGGTTATCAAATCATTGAAACCAAAATATCCTAGTTGATACAATCAAACGTTTTTATTTATTGTCTCTGAATATACTACTTGCTCGTTCTCCACGTGCAGCTGCGCCAAATTTAAGTTTTGTTGTCTCTAGCGACTTCTTCCATGTACTTATTACTTCTGGATTATCTAATACATGCTTTAAGGCGTCATATAAGCTTGCATCATCTAATTGGCATACCATTCCACATTGACTATCATCAATAATTTCTTGGGCGCCGCTTACTGCAGTTGAAATAACAGGTACTCCTAGTAATATAGCTTCTGCACAAGCAGTACTATATCCCTCACTAAAAGAAGAACATATAAACACATCAGCTCTGGATGTAAACTTATGTGGATTCGATTGAATTCCCAACAGTTTAACCGTATCTTCCAATTTTTCTCCACTTACTTTATCTACTAATTGTTGGTGTTCCGCACCATCTCCAATAAGCCAAAGTGTAAAGTGATAGCCATCTTTCTTTAGGCGACTAACTACATCTACAAGACGTAAAAAACCCTTTTCTGGTGTCTGTCTTCCCACCGCTACAAATATAGGCTTCTGTGAAGTATCCTCAGATATTTCATCTTTTGATGCTTCCAGAATTTTACTCTCATCAATGATATTGTAACAACAGTCAACATTGACAGTTCCGTCAGATTCCCTACGCAAGCGTTCTTCATTAAACTTTGAAACACAGAATACTTTATCAAACTTAGGATATTCTTTCCCTAATGTTAATCCCTCATCATAACCATGCATCCATGCATAGTGCTTTGCATTGCGATTTGTAGAATTTGCA
>CALBKL010000031.1 GCA_937895985.1 uncultured Solobacterium sp. | reverse complement strand
ACCATTGTAGATAGTGAGTTTAATCCTTGTCGACTCAAAGATGGTAGTCCTGTCGTAAAGATGCGATTCAAAATTTCAGGCTTATGTGTTACATATTTTAACTGCAATCTACTCTGTGTTTTCCCTTGCAGGTAAGGTAACATTAGCACAAACATACTGATATATTGTGAGATTGTTGTACTAAGACCTGCACCAGCAATACCCATATGGAATACACGTACTAGAATGTAATCCCCAAAGATATTTAAGATACCACCTAGTGTTAAACCAATCATCGCGTAGAAGGCTTTTCCTTCATAGCGCAAGATATTGTTTAATACACAACTCGATGTCATCGCCATGCCTGCAAGCAAAATATAGAATGCATATATTCTTGCGTATGGAAGAATTGTATCTGTACTTCCCATCATACGCATCATTGGATCCATGAAAATAAGTCCAACCACCATCACAACTGCACCTACAAGAATAGAGAGAAAGAAACTTGTCGATGCATATATTCTAGCTTTTTCAACATTCTTTGAGCCTAACTGTTGTGAAATATTCGCACCAGCACCATGACCAAACATAAATCCAAAGGCCTGTAGAATGGACATCAAACTAAATACGATACCAGTTGCACCACTGGCAGATGTACTGATTGTTCCTACGAAGTAGGTATCGGCCATATTATAGATACTTGTGACAAGCATCGAAATAATTGTAGGGATTGCTAACTGCGTAATTAAGTGAGGAATTGAATCCTGTGTCATACGACGATAATGTGCCTCTTGGTTCATAGTTAACATATATACCATCCTTTCTATCTATAAAAGCAAAAGAGGAATTTCTTCCTCTTAAAGACTTACTTAGCAGGTTTACCTAATAAACGGAACATATTCTTCTTATAGATTTCTACACCTGGCTGATTGAATGGGTTGATATCAATCATATAGCAAGTCATCGCTGTAGCGATGAAGAAGAAATAGCAGAGATATCCGAATGAGTATTCCTTCATATCTGGAATAGAAATAATTAAGTTAGGAACCCCACCTGTTACTTCGTGAGCCTCAATTGTGCCAAGGCAAGCCATCTTATTGACCCAATCATATGACTTACCAGCAAGGTAGTTCATCTGATCGCTATTTTCCGCATCCGTTGGAATAAGTAGATCTTCTGTAGGATTCTCTACTTCTAGGATTGTCTCGAATAGAACTTTCTTGCCCTCTTGGATAAACTGTCCTAAGCTATGTAAATCTGTTGAGAAGTTTGCACTATCTGGCAAGATACCCTTACCATCCTTACCTTCAGATTCACCTAATAACTGTTTCCACCATTCCGCAAGCATTGCAAGTTGTGGTTCATACGCAACAAACATTTCTACATCATAGCCTTGGTCCTGTAGAATACGTCTGCATACTGCATATTGATATGCAGGGTTCTTGGAAAGATCTGCAGTATTTAATTCCTTATATGCATCACAAAGACCGGCCATAATCTTCTTGATATCTACACCCATAATTGCAAGTGGTACTAAACCTACTGGTGTAATTACAGAGTATCTACCACCGATATCATCAGGAATAACGAATGTTTCGTAGCCTTCCTTATCAGCTAATGCCTTTAATGTACCACGTGCTTTATCTGTCGTCGCAATGATACGTTCCTTGCATTCTTCCTTGCCATATTTCTTTTCCATGAATTCGCGGAATACACGGAATGCAAGTGCTGTTTCAGTTGTTGTACCAGACTTAGAAATAACGTTCAACACAACGCTCTTGTCTTGGATGTGCTTTAACACCTGTGCAATATATGTAGATGAGAATGTATTACCTACAAAAATAACTTCTGTCTTATTTCCTGAGTATAGACCTTGAATCATTTCGATTGCGGCACGTGCACCTAAGTAAGATCCACCGATACCACATACAAGTAATACTTCAGCCTTATCCTTTACTTTTTCAGCAACCTTTAAGATGCGTTCGAATTCAGCCTTATCATATGTTTCAGCCCAATCGACCCATCCCATAAAGTCGTTACCGGCACCAGTTCTTTCAAAAATTACTTTGTGTAGTTCATTTACTTTTTCTTGATAACTTTCAATACTTTCCTTGAGTAAAGCGTGTGATGTATTTAACTTCATCATTTTAAAATAGTCTCCTTCGCCTCTTTGATCCATTCACTCATAGCATTTGCGATTGTCTGAAAACCCATTTTCATGTTCGGTAAACTTGGTTTATGCCCCATCGGTTTACGTCTATTTCTTGAGTGTGCTTTCTGAAGTGCTTTCAATGATAACTTGACATGACTACTCTTATCATCGCATTCCAAGACCTTTAACTTCAAAACATCCCCAACTGTAACAAACTTTGAAATGTCTTTCACAAATCCATCACTAATTTCAGAGATGTGAATTAGTCCACTTACATGATGTTCCAGTGCCACAAATGCACCGTAGGGTTGAATCCCTGTTATTTTTCCTTCTACAATCTGTCCTGGTTTGTATATCATTTTAGCATTTCCAATCGTTTTTAAGTATAGCACACTCAAGAAAAGATGTGTGGTATACTTTACTAGAGGCTTATTATGTTAATTTCATTAAATACGATACATATTATATTTTGTGCTATATTTGCGGCTATCAGTGCACAGCTTTTAAAACCAATTTGTGCATTTATTGTTGAACCTGAACACGATTGGGAATGGAGTTTAACCGTTGCTTGTGGTGGCTTTCCAAGTTCACATAGCGCAATGGTTTCTGCCCTTGCTTTAGCGGTAGGCTTCCGTGAGCGTTTTAGTTCAACTCTATTTGCGATTACCGTTGTTTTAGCCATTATTGTTATCTATGATGCCGCAAATGTGAGGTATTATAGTGGACAAAATATCAAAGTTACGCAACAATTAGTCAAGGATTTACAAGAGAAATATCCTCACGTATTCGAAAACTCCATCTATAAAACAAAGCTTAAACCTGTACTTGGTCATCGCTGGGTTGAGGTTGTTGGCGGTATTATTTGGGGGTTAATCGTTGCGTACATTTTCTATCTTGTAAAGTAAGGAAAGAGGCGATAGTAATGAGTGATACAGATTTTTATTCTGAAAGTAGTGCGGATCTAATTGCCCTAGAAACCGATCCAGTCCGTAAGGAGTTGTTACAGCGCATTCAACATACGCTAGACAAGATTCGCCCATATATCCAAGCGGATGGCGGTGACGTCTTCTTGGTGGGATATGCGGATGGAGTTGTTACAGTAACAATGACTGGTGCATGTAATGGATGTATGGTAATGGATTCCACATTAAATGATGGTATTAAAGCTATCTTATTAGATGAAGTACCTGAAGTACATGATGTTCGTTTGTTAGAAACAAACAACTACGATGAATTTAACCCATATTACTAAAATGTAGAAATATTTCTACATTTTTTATTGAAACATCCTTTAAAACGTTATAAATTTTTCATAACAAAAAAGGAGATTCTATGGAAGACCTATTCAAAGATTTTGGTTCTAAAGTATTTGGCGAAAAAGAGATGAAGAGTCACCTACCTCGTCCTGTCTATCTTTCTTGGAAGAAGACAGTCGCAAACGAAGGAATGCTCGATCGCACCACTGCAGACGCGATTGCCCATGCAATGAAACTTTGGGCACTCGATAATGGTGTGACCCACTTTACACACTGGTTTCAGCCTATGACAGGTGGTACAGCCGAAAAACACGATAGTTTCTTAGAACCAGACATGAATGGAGAGCCATTTGCGCGCTTCTCTGGCAAGATGCTCATCAAAGGTGAACCAGATGCCTCAAGTTTTCCTAACGGTGGCTTACGTACAACATTTGAAGCACGCGGATATACATATTGGGATGTAAAGAGTCCGGTATTCATCCGCGATAACATCTTGTGTATCCCTACTGTTTTTGTATCTTACAGTGGTGAAGCATTAGATAAAAAAGACCCTCTACTCAAATCATTAGAGGCTCTTAGCAAAGCCGCAACACGTGTTGTAAATATCCTTGGTGATAAAGATGTAAAGAGCTGTGATATTTCCGTAGGTCTTGAACAGGAATACTTCCTCATCGACCGTAAATACTTTGATTGTCGATTAGACTTGCGTTTTACAGGTCGCACACTATTTGGCGCACCTTCCCCTAAGACACAGGAATTAGATGACCATTACTTTGGCGCCATTCCACCACGTGTGGCAGCCTTCATGAAGGAAGCTAACCAAGAACTTTGGAAGCTAGGTATCTACGCAAAAACAGAACACAATGAAGTTGCACCAGGACAGTTTGAACTAGCTCCTATCTTTACCAATGGTAATGTAGCAGTTGACCAAAACCACCTCATCATGGATATTCTTCGTGAAACAGCTAAGAAACATGGTTTTGCATGTCTCTTACACGAAAAGCCATTCCAAGGTATCAATGGTTCTGGTAAGCATGATAACTACTCCATCATCACAGATGATGGACAAAACCTATTC
>CALBKL010000030.1 GCA_937895985.1 uncultured Solobacterium sp. | reverse complement strand
TCTATGCTGGAATGATGGGCGGGAGTATAAGATTGATAAAGTATTAAGTCATTCTAGGAAAGAGTCTTGTGTTGGTGGTTGCGGGATACGCTACGTATGTATAATCCAAGGTAGATGTAGGAATCTGTTCTTAGAAAAAGATCGATGGTTTTTAGAAAGTTATCAACCGTGATTAAAGTAGTTTTAAACATGCGTTATTATTTTGATATGAATAACTTAGACAATTTCATATTTTTATACATTGTAAAAAACAATAAGATCTAATTATTAATAATTTATTAATTTTTAATAAATGCAAAAACAATAAATTTAAAAACCATACAATATATAATTATTGAGGACATAGGCTTTATGAAAACTTAATAAACTAGAAATAGGCAAAGTAAAGAATATTTGGTAATGATGATTTTTGGGGGAAAGAATTATGCTGAAGAAAAAAATGATGAGACTTGTATTATCGATGCTGATGGCACTTGTGATGTTATTTCAAGGTGTCAATTTTAATGTCTATGCTGGAAGTGAAAAAGAAGTAGACCTTGAAATACAAAACATAGTCATCAAGAACGGTGGGAATCCTGTTAATAGCATGCAGGTTGGTGATGAATTCCGTATAGAAATGAATTGGAAGGCAAAAGCAAAAGCAGCGACCATTAATGCAGGGGATTATTTTATTGTTAAGCTTCCTGATAATATCCTTATCAAAAATGATGCGGGGAATTTAAATTTCTCATTGACTGCACCAGATGGATCAGTGATGGCAAATGCTCATGTCACCCCAAAAGCAGGTGGCGGTGCTGAGATTAAAGTTACATTTACCAATTATGTAAATGGTAGATACGATATTAATGGAACCTTGGGCATGAATGCCAATTTCAATAAAGATAAAGTTACAGTGAATCAAAAAAATAACTTTGATATAGAAGCTGGCGGGAAAACAACACCATTTCAATTTAAAGTAGATGGTGGTCCTACAGGAAATAGTAATGAAGTATTACATAAGTATAGTTTTGGAGCAGAATCAATCAATGAAGCAGAGTGGCGAGTACGTATTAATTACAAAAAAGCTAACTTTCCAAATGCTGTTGTGACAGATACACTAGTAGGAACAACAGAAAAATTTGTTAAAGAAAGCTTTCGCTTGTATCGTGTAAACTACACTAGTGATTTAAAAGAAAATAATCGTGTCAGAATTGATTTATCAGATAAGATTGTATTCTCGAATAATGATCAAACATTTACAATTAACCTAGGAAACATAAATGGAGAACAATATAAACTAGAGTATAGAACAACTTATACTCCGGGTACCAATCTAAGAAATAATGTTAAACTTACATCTAATAACAATAAAGTAGATGAAAAATTTATTTCCTTTAAAAAAGAAGCTGCTGGTGGAACAGGCGTTGGTATCTTAGCGAATAAGATTAAGCTAGTTAAGGTTGATGCAGAAGATAATACTGTTGTTCTAGCAAATGCGGTATTTGAAGTTACAAAACCAGATGGAAGTAAGTTTGAGCTTACTACGGCTGCAGATGGTACGGTAACATCACCTGCTCTTGTGGCTGGTACATATAAAGTGAAAGAGAAGACAGCTCCTGCCGGTTATGAATTAAGCACAGAAGAATTTACATTAACAGTAAATTCCACTACAAATGTGATTCAGACTGTTAAAGACAACCCAATCAAGATTTCCGTTAAGGCTACAAAACAATGGGTAGGTCCAATAGGATCAGCTGTTACAGTACATCTTTATGCAGACAATGTAGATACAGGTAAGACAGTTATATTAAATGCTGCAAACAACTGGGAAGATACATTCACAAACTTAAGAAAGTACAAGCCAGGAACAACTACTGAAATTAAGTACACTGTAAAGGAAGATGCTATCGCTAACTATAATGGTGTAGTCAGTGGTGATATGGCAACAGGCTTTACAATTACAAACACAAATACAGAAAAGACGACTGTTAAAGTTACAAAGGTATGGGTTGGAACACCAGCAGCTTCTGTAACTATCAAGTTATTCGCAGATGGAACAGAGAAGGAAACAGTTACATTAACTGCAACAGACAACTGGACACATACATTCACTAACTTAGATAAGTATGGAGCAGATGGTCATGAGATTGTTTACACAGTTGATGAAACACCAGTTGCTGGATATGCAAAAGATATTTCTGGAACAGCAGCTACTGGATTTACTGTTAAGAATACAAACACTGCAACAATCAATATCCCAGTCACAAAGACATGGGTAGGTACTGCAGGAACTTCCGCAACAATCAAACTATTGGCTGATGGTGCACAGAAGGAAACAGTTACATTAACTGCTGCAGATAACTGGACACATACATTCAGTAATCTTCCTAAGTTTGATGCAACAGATGGTCACGAGATTGTATACACAGTAGACGAAGTTGATGTTCCAAATTATACAAAGGGTATTTCTGGAACGGCAGCTACAGGCTTTACAGTTACAAATACAATCACAGGTAAAGTATCTGTACCAGTCACTAAGGTATGGGTGGGACCACAAGCTTCTTCTGCTAAGGTAACTCTACTTGCAGATGGCGTTGAAAAAGATTCTGTAACACTCAACGCTGCAAATGGTTGGGCACATACATTTACAAACTTAGATAAGTACAATAACGGTACAGAGATTGTTTATACAGTTACAGAAGAGCCAATCGCTAACTATGATTCAGTCGTTACAGGTAATGCAGCTAATGGCTTTACAGTCACAAATACAAATACAGAAAAGACAGCTGTAGATGTTACAAAGACATGGGTGGGAACGCCAGCAGCTTCTGTAACAATCAAGTTATTCGCAGATGGAACAGAGAAAGAAACTGTAACATTAACAGCAGCAGATAACTGGACACATACATTTGCAAACTTAGATAAGTATGCAGCAGATGGACATGAGATTGTATATACAGTTGATGAGACTCCTGTTACAGATTATACAAAGGCAATCTCAGGAGATGCAGCAAACGGCTTTACAATCACAAACACGATCACTGGTAAGGTAAACATTCCAGTTACTAAGGTATGGGTAGGACCAGAAGCTTCTTCTGCAAAGGTAACACTTTACGCAGATGGCGTTGAAAAGGATTCCGTAACACTGAATGCGGCAAATAACTGGGTACATGTATTCGCTAATCTTGATAAGTATAATAACGGAACAGAAATCGTTTATACACTTACAGAAGAGCCAATCTCTAACTATGATTCTGCAATTACAGGAGATATAGCTACAGGCTTTACAGTCACAAATACAAACACTGAGAAGGTAGCAGTAGATGTGACAAAGAATTGGGTAGGGCCAGCAACAGATTCTGTAACAATCAAGTTACTAGCAGATGGAGTAGAGGTTGAAAGTGCAGTATTAACCGCTACTGATAACTGGATGCACACATTTAGCAATCTTCCTAAGTATGCGGCAGATGGACATGAGATTGTTTATACAGTTGATGAATATGATGTACCAAGTTACGTTAAAGCAATCGAGGGAACATCTACAACAGGCTTTACAGTTACAAATACGATCACTGGAAAGGTAGATATCCCAGTTACTAAGGTATGGGTAGGACCTGCAACAGATAGCGTTACAGTAAATCTATACGCTGATGGCGTTAAGGTTGATACAGTACAACTAACGGCTGCTAATCAGTGGAAGCATACATTCGCAAATCTAGATAAGTATGAGAATGGACGCGAAATCGTATATACAGTTGATGAAGTATTGATCTCTGGATATAAGACAAAGATTACTGGTGATGCACAAACAGGTTTCACAATTACAAACTCCAAGGAGACACCAAAGACAGCAGACCACGTTAATCCGATGGCATATGCAAGCATCTTGGCAATCTCACTCATGGCAGCAATCATTACAATGATTGAAAAGAAAAAGTTTGCAAGATAAGAAAAATCTTGTGTAAAATCTAAATAAATAAGCAAGTATTTCTAGAAAAGTTGAAATACTTGCTTATTATTATAAAGCTATTAAAATGCGTGTTTATATATTGATATTTTCAACTAAATTATAAAATAATTTTGCAACAGGAATAATACCTTCTGCCCACGAAGCTTCATCATTAAGATCAAATACCCCTTCTGATAATTCAAAGCTAAATTTATCTATATCAATCCCCATCTCAAGTAATAGAAACTTTATAAAAGATAATACTCTATTACTTGAAAGATTGGCTTCAAAATATATACCACTATTTTCAATCTCTTTAGGCTTTCGTAGCTTTCTATTATCATTTGAAATATAAACTCTCGTAGCATTTGGAATTGAGTAGTTCTGTTTTGCTAAATTAACGAATAAAACGGTATCCAAATCATAAGCAATACCAATAAATTTTGTTAGCAAGTCAACCCAATTGTTAACTTTTATAAACTCTCCATCAAAAGAAAATGCAATAGGTTTGGTATTTGAGAAATCAATATCACTATTTAGGTCATATCCTAATTCATTTTTTACATTTTTATTAGAATGTATCTCTACGTATTTGAACTCATCAAGTAAAATATCAATAAGGTTATTAGCACGATTAAGAATTGAGGTTTTATTCCATCGGTCCACAGATAATACATCTTTATTTAGAATATTCGCCTTAGAATTATCTTTAATAATTTTTTTCTTATCATTAAATGACTTTGTTCCTAATTCACTATTATGACCAGTAATAGTTAAATTACCAAGTGTATGTAAGTATAAATCATATACACTATCATAATCTTCCCCTATCTCTTTTCTCCATACTGCAGCATTTTCTTTTTGGGGTAAAATATGTTCAATTGTAAGATTACTAACGTCAATATGCTGTCTCTTATACACATCTGACGCTGCCGACG
>CALBKL010000029.1 GCA_937895985.1 uncultured Solobacterium sp. | reverse complement strand
CTCCATATGGCATACCATAGTAGATAAATACATAATCGTTAATCTGATAATTTAACTTCTGTTTCCAATACATCAATTCACTTTGTGCAAAGGCGTTATCAATATCATAAACCGAAGGATTTGCTGGTATCACCCAATGATGATTGAGCGATAATTTCTTAGTCACCAAACTTCTACTCTTTAACAAAAGTTCTTTCAATGTTTCATCTTCAATCGTGCCATCCAATATTGCAGTTACCCAGTGCTTCTTATTCATATGATATGCAGGATAGAAACCTGGTAACTGTAGATAATCACTTACTTTAGATGGTTCAACCTTGATATTCATTGCATCGATATAACTTTCATCGCAACCTTTATCTAGCTTATGCTTATCAATTGAAAACATCAGCACATACATCTTGTCACTATCACTAGGTTTGTATGCCGTAAATTCATTATCTGTTGTTCGATTCCCATTATGTGATTTTGTAAATGGATGATTTGCGATATCATGCAATTCAGTTATAATCCATTCATGCATGGTATTCGCTTGAATGCTAGAATACATTACTTTATCAAAACAATTTTTTGCGATATCTTCCAAACAAGAAAGATATGCAGTTTTAACCTTTGTCGCAAAATTACCCTTTTTGCCTACGGTATGCACTGCTACATATTCTTCATTTGTTAAATCATCCAGTACTCTTCCACTGACACTGTTTTCTTCCACTATGATAATCGCATGCATCCCAGTATCTTCTAACTTCGTTTGATAACGATATATATCATCTTGTTTCTGAAATCCATATTGTATTAAGTACTGTTCATTCGGTCGTAAACGACGAAATAATTCATCTTCTAAACGCATTATTTTTTCTCCATAAATAGTATAACAATTTCATAATTTATCCGCAAAAGAGGACACAAATTTGGTATACTCTTCGTTGGAGGAAAATCAGTTATGAAAAAACAAGCTTTTGATTCAGAATTATATTTAAATCTACAACGTGATAAAATTTTAAACCGTATCAATCAATTTAACGGTAAATTATACATGGAATTTGGTGGTAAGATGTTTGAAGATTATCGCGCTGCTCGTGTCTTACCAGGTTATAATCCTAATAACAAGGTAAAGCTTCTTACAGAATTACGTGACCAGGTAGAAATCTTGATCTGTATCAATGCAAATAACATTGAACACTCCAAAGCACGCGGTGACTCTGGTGTCTCTTATGACCAAGAGGTTTTCCGTCTCTTAGACGCTTTCCGCGATTTAGAAATTTTTGTTGGTTCTGTTGTTATCACACAATATGAACACCAGCCTGCAGCTGATAACTTCCGTCATCAACTCAGCAAGAATGGAATCACTTCCTATATCCACTATCCAATTAAGGGATATCCAACAGATATCGATTATATTGTTTCTCCAGAAGGTCTTGGAAAGAACGAGTATGTTAAGACATCTCGTAACTTAATTGTCGTTACTGCACCAGGACCGGGTTCTGGAAAACTAGCAACATGTATCTCTCAGCTTTATCATGATCAACTTCATGGCGTAAAATCCGGTTATGCAAAGTTCGAAACTTTCCCAGTATGGAATCTTCCTCTACACCATCCTGTTAACCTTGCCTATGAAGCTGCGACAGCCGACCTCAATGACGTCAATATGATTGACCCATTCCATCTAGAGGCATATAACCAAACAGCTGTAAACTATAACCGTGATATTGAAGTATTCCCGGTATTAAATCGTACAATTGAACGTATTCTTACGAAATCTCCATACGCTTCCCCTACTGATATGGGCGTAAATATGGTAGGTTTCTGTATCACTGATATGGATGCGGCCAAGGAAGCAGCGAAAGAAGAAATTATCCGTCGATACTATCAAGCTCTCGTTGATTTTAAGGAAGAAAAGATTCCTGCTTCCGCAGTTAAAAAGATTGAATTATTAATGAATGATTGTGCTATTTCCCCATCTGACCGTAAGGTGGCTATCATCGCAAGAGAAAAAGCTGAAAAGACAGGTGCACCTGCACTTGCGTTAGAATTACCAAACGGTGAAATCGTAACTGGTAAGACATCATCTCTATTTGGTCCATCAGCAGCAGTGATCATCAACGCTATCAAGAAACTAAGTGGTATTTCAAAACCTACGCACTTGATTGAGCCTGAATACGTTAAACCAATTCAAAACCTCAAAATCAATCACTTAGGTAACCATAATCCACGTTTGCATTCAGATGAATTGTTGATTGCACTTGCGATTACTGCAATGACAAACAAGGACGCGGATCTTGCGATGAAACAACTTGGTAACCTAAAAGGTAGTGAAGCTCACTCCACTGTCATCTTACCGGAAGAAGATAAGAACGTATTACGTAAACTTGGTATCAATGTCACATTCGATCCAGTTCATCAACACAAAAAACTATACCACAAGAAATAACAAACCAGACAAAACAAGAGTTTCGACTCTTGTTTTCATTTACCAAAATGCTATCATTTTTGAGGAACGGAGTTTTTATGACTATTTATCAACTTTTATATTACTTTGCAATATATGCCTTTCTAGGCTGGATATTAGAAGTAGCCTTTCATGGCGCAATCGTCGGAAAAGTTATCAACCGCGGATTCTTAAATGGACCTTTCTGTCCTATCTATGGTGTCGGTATGATTGCGATGATATATTTATTAACGACTATTACACATTCTGACATACAGCATATCCATTTCCTCATTATCTTTAACATTGGAAGTATTGTTTGTACGTTAATCGAATACTTTGGTGGTTGGATTTTAGATCAAATCTTTCATGCACGTTGGTGGGATTATCGAGATATGCCTTTTAACATCAATGGTTATGTATGTTTGATATTCTCTCTTGCATGGGGAATCGGTTGTGTTGTTGCGATAGGCTTTATACACCCAATGATTATTGACTTAGTTAATTGGATTCCAAAACAAATCGGATGGTGGATTTTAGCTGCTACATATTTTGGTCTAGCAATGGATATGGTGATTTCTGTTTCTGTTATGATTGGCCTTAACGAAAAACTTGCGCAGATTGATACACTCCAACAAAAACTACGTATCGTCAGCGATGAGTTAACCGAACGTATTGGTGGCGGTGCTATGGAAACTGCACTCAAAGTCAGCGAAGCGGGCATTCAAGCTAGAATTGCTGGTGCAGAACTCAAAGAGAATATTGTAAATGTCAAAGATACCGCAGTCCAGTTTAAAGATGAGCAAATTGCAGAATTACAACAAAAGATTACTAGTCTAAAAGAAACACTTACTTCAGATAAATTCAATCTAACAAAGCGTTTGATTGATGCCTTCCCTAAACTTGATTCTCATTCCTATCATGATACTTTGGAAGATATCAAGCGTATGATTACATCTCGTACAAAACGAAAGTAGTCCCTATGACTACTTTTTTTCATATATAAAAAAGGAACTTTGTATCAAGTTCCTAATCAACTACTGTAATATTTCTTCTTTGAAGACTGCGTTTGAGCCAACTACCTTGAAAGTAATAAATAATAAAGATAGAGCTTGTTACCACCCAAGTAATTGGGTAAATACGCAAGGATTCAAAGACACTGGATGATGGCACAAATAGGATATATACAATACGTAGTACACCAATACCCATCATGGTAATAATCATCGGATAAATAACATCACCACAAGCACGCGTAGCTGCTACATAAATCTCTAGGAACACAAATACAGGCCAGAACACACATAACTGACGTATCATTTGTACACAAATATCAATAACCTCTGCATCTTGCGTAAACAAGCCACAAATATAATCCCCATGGAAATATAGCAGTGTAGTAATAATCAATGAACCAACTGTATAGATACCTATTGCATTCCATACACCCTGCTTCATTCTCTTAATCTTACCTGCGCCAAAGTTTTGTCCAATAAATGTTAGTGTTGCAGTACCAAGTGCACCAGAGTAATTCCAGAATAGTGCATCAATCTTACCAAAGGCAGTATACGCAGCGACAGTATTCGTTCCATAACTATTGACAGTTGCTTGTACAAAGAGATTGGCAAAACTGTATAACGCACCTTGGATACCATTTGGCAAACCAATCACTAGTATCTGCTTTAAGATTTGCATATCACATTTTAAGTTACGAATATTGAAGTAATATGCACTATCTTCTGCTGCCAAGATATACAGTGTTAATATACCACTTACAACCTGCGATACAACAGTCGCAATCGCTACACCTGCCACATCCCAGTGAAAAAAAACTACAAATAATACATCTAATACGATATTTGTAATACATGCGGCCACCAAGAAGTATAACGGTCGCTTGGAGTCACCAACCGCACGTAAGATACCAGCTCCAGTGTTATAGATCATCGTTGGAATCATACCCAACATATAGATTCGCATATACAGTACAGAATAATCCATTATGTCTGCAGGTACATTCAATGTATTCATCGCCCATGGCGTAAAGACAATGCCAATCACCGTAAAGATTGCACCGATAAATACACTAGAACTCATCGCTGTCTGTACAGCCTTCTTAACAGAAGAATAATCATTACTGCCGTACGCTTGCGCAATAACAACTGTCGCACCACTCGATAAGCCTACGATTAAATTGACAAGCAATCCTATTACAACACCAGTAGATCCACCTACTGCCGCTAGAGCTTCTTTACCAACATAGTTACCTACAACCATCGCATCAGCTGTGTTATATAGCTGTTGAAAGATAGAACCAAACATAATCGGGACAAAAAACAGTAAAATTTCTTTCCAAATAATTCCATTCAACATGTCAGTTTGCCTTTGTTTAAACATCTTCAGTTCTCCTTTCGCAATGTAGAAAAGTATATCAGAA
>CALBKL010000028.1 GCA_937895985.1 uncultured Solobacterium sp. | reverse complement strand
TATTAAAGAAATCTGCAAAATCAGTCGTAATTGAACGATCATCAATCACCTTATAAGCAGTAAATGTTCCATTTGCTGCAGTGGCTGGTGTTCCCGTATTGTCACTTAAAGTTAAAGTTGCTGTTGATGCATGTACACGCAATGGTATAAGTGCTACGCAAAGCATCATGACGCTGAAAATTGTTAAAATTGTTGTGATTTTTCTTTTTACGTTTGAGTAAGTGGTTGACATAATTTATTCCTCCTTTTTATTTTTTATTGTTATGTTGAGTGGTTCATTTATGGTTGTGACTTCTAATCGCAATCACACCACCTCCAATCAGCAGTAGTAACCCTACCATACGTAGGATTAATATATCTTTTGTGCCGCTTTCTGGCATATTAAGTCGCCATTGATGCGCTAATGTTAGACTATGTGAATCAGAGGTAACAATCTCCCATTCAGGTGGAGAATGCCATGTAATATTTCCCTGTGCATCAATTGTAAATGATGCTACACCCTCTGGTTTTAGGTAATGATCTGCAGCTTTTATTACTTTGAGATAGTATGTTTTATTAGCCGCTAGTCCATATATTTTAAGAGATCCATCCACATCCGAGGTGAACTCCGTCTTTTGTGTTGATGTTGTTTGGTTCTTATTTGAGTCGTATGCCCTTACAACCTGTTGGCAATCAGCGTCACTATACAATTGGAACGTTACACCTTTAACTTTTGTCGTTCGCTTACCGCTATCAACATTTAGAATTTGTAATGCATATTGGTCATTGTATAAAACTATCTGTGGCCCAACAATTTGTATTTCACCTTTCAACCAAGTAAAGTTACCATCTCCCGTTACTTTAAAATCTAGAATGGAATCATTCGGCAAGATGTAGCCATCTTTTGTTTTGGTCTCATACAGTTTATAGTTTCCCGGTCGTAAATCCTTGAGATTCACTTTCCCATCACTTTCCGAAATGATAGTACCCAGTTTTACACCATCTTTTTGAAGTTCAAATTCGACTCCATTTAATGGTGAATTGTCTGCCCTATTTTTCTTGTATAGCACGACATCCAATGTAATAGGGGAATTTTCAACTTTGATTGTACCACTCTTGCCATTTACCCCTGCTAGTCCTCGAATTGTAAAATCTGAATCAACTTGGAATGTATACCAAATCGTATTTTGTTTATAATCCTTAGGTGCTTTTATTTCTTCAATTATGTATGTTCCAATTGCTAGGTTATCAAATGTTAACTCTCCATTCGAATTTGTTTGTAACGTCTTTTCATATCCACCACCAAATCGCTTAATTTTAAATTCTGCATCTTTTAGTTTGATTTGATTATCTTTAGAGTCAACCTTAAGGATAGTGATTTTTGTTCCCCCATTTTTCGTGTTGGTAATTGTCCGGCTATAACCTTCTTTAAAACTAACAACACCATTTGTGGCTACCGATAACTCTGAAACTGCATCAGTAGGCAAATCATATTGTGATGTGTTTGATACTGCTGTTTCAACGATGCGGAAGTCACCAGCAGGAAGTCCACCGAAGGAAAAGTAACCATTGTCAACGGATTGCGTTTGAATGATATTAACCCATGCATTTCCATTCCATTTCTGCAACATGAACCTAGCACCTGAAACTGGTTCTCCAGTTGAGCCTAGTTTTGTAAATTCCATCGCATTTTTATAAATTGGGTCATTTACAAGTTTAATACCAGAATCCGTCTTTAATATACGCATATTTACATCCGGATTAAGTGTAATAACATTCCCTGATGTATCCCAAATATCACCAATATCATTCTTTGGCAGTTCTGATGAGGAATCATTATCCTGCGGTAGCGGGTATGGCAATGGGGTATAAATATTAAATAAGATACCACCAGGTTCAAACCCTAAATTACCATTACGATGAATGTATCTATTTTTAACAATTCTATTTGGAACTACCGTGTATATTTTCCAAAATTTCCGATTCTGATTACGAGGTTCAAAGATAAATGTTGACGGTGTAGAACCTAATAACAGTTTATTTCCATTCGCATCTCGCGTTAGATATTGTCCTGAATATACATTCTTCAACTCTACCGCGAGTTGTCCACTTGCTGTCGAATAACACTCAGTAACTTCCCAAAGTTGTTTTTTCAATTCCTCTGTATCCTGAGTAGGACCACCCACTTGAACAACATTTGTAACAGAATTATTTGTATTACCAACTGCCTTCGTATTACTTCCTGTATTTCCATCTACAAGCTGTATATAAGAGCCTTTTTTTATAGCTGTTGTAGAAGAAGGTAATAAATTGAAATTAATTTGTGGCTTTGGCCCTTTCGATATGACAACACGTATTGTTGAACCCTTTGGGGCTGTACCACTCGATGGGCTTTGGGAAATGATAGTTCCCTGAGGTTGTGAGGAGTATTCTTCCGTAGCGTCAATCATGAAGTTTCCATTCACTACATTCTTTGCATTTACCAAAGTCTTTCCTATTAGATTTGGGACCGCAAGATACTCTGCACTATCTATACGGAAGCGATATCCACCACTTGGCAACATATACGAAGATCCCGTTGTGATTTGTTTCAAATAATAAATACCAGGATTCAAATTATTCAGTAACATCTTTCCATTGGAATCAGTCGTTCTAGTTGCGATAGCTGTAGTACGATCAGTATCTGCATATATTTCGAATTTTGCATTCGCAATTGGAGTTGCTGGGTTATTGGAAGATACCAACTGTAATTCTAATTTACTATGGTCAACGGCCGTAATTGCACGGTCAGATTCAACTACAACAGATTGGTTAGAAGCAGGTGCTTCCTTAATCGTTGTATCTTCTTCAATTATATCTTCCTCAATATTCTCAACAGTCGGCTCAATTGTGTACTGCATATGCATTGTGCTAATTGCTTGATAGCCACTTTCAGTCTTTTTTTCTAAAGATACTGATATATCTGCAGTTTTTTCACTTTCATTATTTTGTGGTGGGATGATGACAGGAATGGATACACTTGCTCGCCACTTTTCCCAATCAAACGTAGTTGGATCTACTATCTCTACGATTGTAAATACTAGCTTGTAATCCGGTTCAATATCACTACCTACGTTCTCGATAGTACCTTCTAGTTTCATAGTTTCATCTTCGATTGAGAATTTCTTATCTTCAATTTTTGTATTATCTTCTGTGATATATGAGAAAATCTTCAAATACAGCCTCGTAAAATCAATTTGGTCTGAAATATCGTCCACATCATTGGCATGCACAGCAAAAAATACTGAAAATACTGGCAGTAACATCGATACCACTAGTATCCACAATATCATTTTTAAGTGATTACTTTTGCCCTTAAAAAAGAGACTATGCATTTTCAACAAAGTTTCTCCTGCATCTACCGAAAAGTCGGGTATTTTCACAAATCATTCTAAAATTGGCTATTCTATGATAAAAAACTTGCATGCATGTTATATAATACTTGGTTTCCAAATATGCAATTGCCGTAATATAGCCTTTACTGTATCGTATCTTTGTTATATCAAGGAATAGGCATTTTAGCAAGAAATTTAGTTATGATTACACTTTATTTATCGACTGTTTTTAACTTCCTATCGTAACTATCAAATTACAAAAAAAGACTGTTTATGTATCAATAAAACACAAATATCATTTTTTGAGCACAAAAATGACTAGTAATTTAGTTACTAGTCACTTGTTTGTATATTTATTGATATTTATGCCTCATAACAAATATATAAAGGTATCCCATCATCGATACAGAGAATACGCACAGATACCAAGAGATATTGAACGAATCGTCCGTCTTTGGTGTAGAGATACCTACCCAACGATACACATGTGTAGTATCCCCATTGACGGCTGTACTTGTAGAAAGATATACATATCCATCAAATACTTCTGGGCCAAATGTTCCATAAACTCTTTCCTTAATTGGTGTACCATCTTCGGTTACCCAATTTGTTTTCACACGGTATGTATAAATGAATTCCAATAAATTCATCTGGTCAGATGAAAGTGTTAGATTCTTACTTTCATAATCCACCGCATAATCTGGGATAAGTTTGCCATATCTAAAGAGTACCGTAAATAAGTTATCATTTCCTGTATCTTCTTGTGCAAGAACCCTACCTTGATCATCGATATAACGAATTCTCCAACTTGTCGGTTTGCGTCCAACCCACTTTGCGTAGATTGTCATATCATACGCAATTGACTCATTGATATCAAAAGGTTGTGTAAATGCTGGATCTTTATACCAACCATCAAACCAATATCCATCCTTAGAAGGAATGTTTGGAATATCCTTATGTACACTAGACATCTTAGGAATTGTTACCAGTGCAGGTAGTACAGAAGTAGCACCATTACTTACAACCGTTACATTAACTCGTGGCTCTTCCCATCTAGCATATAAGAAACGATCACGATTAGACATTGTCGCATTATCTTTAAGCTTAGTACCCTCTTTGAACGTATCAGTTGTATACCAACCTGTAAATACATAGTGTGCTGGCACATTACTTGGTCTTACTGGATTATTCAGGATATTTTGATAGTTAGATAATGGTTCTCCATAGTAGAGATTTAATACTGTGCCATCCGTATTTTCTAAGTGAAGATTATACTTATTTCGTGTTTTATATACGTGCATATATGTCTGACCATCACCATCATAGTCATTTACCACTTGATTGTTGTTGTATACAACGATGAGTGAACCACCAGTATATGCAGTTAAATCAGGGTTAGACGCATTAACATCTGTAGTGTAATCATCTACCCCATTAGTCCAATAATAATATGAATAGTTAAATGCGGCTGTATTAGGGAAATATACACTAAACTTGCTGTAGGAAA